>NZ_JBQSWC010000004.1:0-164345 GCF_052376775.1 Halomonas sp. AOP43-A1-21
CATAGCCCTCCTCTTGCAGCCAGTCGCAGCGATCATCAAAACTGCTAGACAATAACCACAGCGTTTCAATAAGGGCTTCACGCTTCAAACCATCAAGATCATGGTCGTTAAGCAGCATCGCCACGCCTGCAAGGATTTTGGACGCCTGTTGCATTTGGCGAATGTCGCCAGTAAGGGCGGCTTTCAGTAGATAGGCTTGATTTTGAGGTGTCATGACTGCTCACCCCCGTTAACCTTCTCATCAAGCTGCCCAAGCTCTCCATAGCAGCTCTGTGCCACTATCTCGATGGCCTCTACTAGCGAGCCGTAGTAGTAGTCGTTAAGGATGGGGGCTTCGCCTTCGTTTCCTTTCCGCGTCCTGTCTATCTCAATAATTTTGGCGAGGGTGGCCATTAGGCCAATACGGCTTTCAAGGGTGTCGATGTGGTGCTTTGCGTTGCTCATGAGCGCGCCTCCTTAGCAAGTGCCAGGGCAAGCTCAACAATCGGACGTGTCAGCTTTTCCCCACGGTAAGGGGCAAGAATGGCCGTAAGGCGGGCGAGTTGGTCGCGGGTAACTATCATGCCGTTGCCCCCTTGGTCACTTGCTCGATCCAGGCGTCTAGGTCGGCAATGTCGTAACGAACGGCACGGCCTAATTTAGTCGATTTGGGTGGTTTTGCTCCTGCCAATATCCCCATACAGCGGGATTGGCGAAGCGAGGCGGGGCGATAGCCAAGATATTCGGCGGCTTCGCGTTCGGTGAGTAGCTTTCTCGGAAGTGCAGTAGTCATGCGGACTTACCTTTAGTAAGGCCAGTTGACTAACAGGAATAGGCGGGGAGTGATAACCACAGATACAAGCAATACTTGCACCGTGTGGATAAGTTGTCCTAATATGAGGGCACTCATTTAGCTCCACGCTAAACGGGTTCGCTCTTTAACACGGTCACGCACCACTCCGCATGACGTTAGCGCGTCAAGCATTAAGGAGTGGTGCGTTTTCGTGTTGCTGAGCATCCGCTTTTCCCTTGTCAGTCTTACTGGCTTGGGGCTGTAGGCCAGGGTTCGGTTTCGGTCGCCAAACTTCTACCGGGTTCTGGCCTTCTCTTTAATCGCTGCATGTCTGTATAGACAAACAGTGATCATCTAATGCTATAACTTATCTTAAAAAAAATTCAATTCAAGCATATATGGTATTTTTTCATCCACTATATATAGACAGCCAATACCCCTGTCTTTACCAGCATTGCGCATCCCTCGCCTACCCGGCTCGCCTTTAGGGGGTTTAGGGGGGGGGTGGTAGATGGGCCTTTTCTGAAATTTTTCATCGTTTGGCCTTCCGCATTGGTACCACGTTTGTTTGCTTGCCTGCCGCTGTGTTGACGACCAACTGCCCCCACGATTGCCAAGCTAGGCGTTGCTCTCTGGCGTAGTCGTGGCGCTGATAGGTTTCAATCAGTCGATCCGTAGGCGCGTGGTTCAGCATTTGCTCGACAACGTGCGGTGCGGTGCCAAAGTGTTTTAGCAGGCCCGTAGCGAATGAGCGGCGCAAGTCGTGAACGCTGAAGCGTGGCATATCGGCAAGTGGCGCTTTCATGTCCTGTTTTGCCAGCTTGCGCCCCTGTAAGCGCGCAATGGCAGTGGTTAGGCTGGCGTCTCCAATCGGCTGGCCATAGGCCCGCTGGCTTTCAAATACATACTCACTATTACCCGTTACGGCTTGCTGTTCCCTTAGCAGGTCAACGGCTGCGCTTGAAAGGTAAACGGTATGCTCCCGGCGTGACTTGGTGGTTATGGCTGGTAGTGTCCAGCGGCGCTCCTCAAGGTCGATATGCTGCCACTTGGCTTGTAGTAATTCCCCCCGGCGTTGCCCGGTCAGTATTAGCAGTTTAAGCGCAGCCGATGCGCTGGCATCCAGGCGGGCGCTGTCTATCGCATCCCATAGGCGCTTAATCTCTGCAAGGCTCAATACACGGTCACGCGGTGCTGACTTGGTAGCGCCTAGCTGGCTTGGCTGGATGCCTTGAGCGGGGTTGGTGTCGATCTGGCCATGCCCTTCCGCATAAGTCAGCATTGCCCGCAGCATGGTTAAGCACTTGCTTGCTTGGTTGCGGCTCTGGTTTTCGGCTATTTCTTTAACCGTACTTTTTACCGTGCGGGCATCAATTCGCTTGACCAGCAATGAGCCTACACGTCCTTTTAGATAGTGGCCCCAACGCCAGCACGCTTGCTCTACAACAAGCGGTGAAGGTGTACGTCTAGTACGCACCGTTGGCGTCTTTGCGTAGCTCTGAAGCCAACGCTCGAACAGCTCGGCCATTGTCCAGGCTGACTCATTGCGTGCCTTTTCATCGCGCTGTGCGTGCTTTGGGTTAATGCCTTGAGCATGAAGCGCTTTTGCAGCGCCATGAAGTTCTGTTGCTTCTTTTAGTGTCACTTCCGGGTAGCGGCCAAGGCTGTAGGTGTCCTGCTTACCATTGAACCGATAGCGGTAGTACCAAGCCTTCGCGCCAGTGGGTTGCACACGGATAGCTAAGCCACCGCGATGCGGTGATTGCACGCTTTCCCAAAAAACAGTGCCTTTGGGCTTTAGCGCTTTTATCTGGCGGTCAGTGGTTATCACGGCAGACTCCTATTCAGTACCACTCTGGTAACTGCATATTGAGTCTATAACCACAGACGTAAATAGACAAGCGCTAACAATAAAAAATGATAGATGCCTTGTTTTGATAGGTTTTTATTGTCTATTGGGATATGTGAAAGTTAAAGAGTTTAGTCCTCCGAAGCCGAGGGTCGCAGGTTCAAATCCTGCCGGGCGCGCCAGAATTGCACGAAAAAAGCCCACGACTTAGTCGTGGGCTTTTTTGTTGGCTAGCGTTTATTAATTCTTACAGCCATTTTTGGCGCAGGTAATACGCTCTGACGTAGCTACCCAATGAGAAGCGTGTTCGCGGGTATCGAATCCGCATCCCGTTTTACCGCCCTTGGTGCCTTTGTGTACTTCGTTTGTCGGAGTATGTTTGACTGCCATTTGACCTCCTTCTCGCCACTATTAATTATTATGTTCTTTGCGTAGAAGCTATTGCTGTTATGCAATCGGCCTCTAAAAATAAAGCTTAGTTGCAATTAAGGTTAGTGCCGAAGATTTCTTCGCTTTTGATGCTTCCATGAAAACGATGTCGTAAGCTTGGGACCATCAATATCCACCCCGTCAGATAAGCAGGACCTGCAATGAATAAGAAAGGCCTCAGCGAACGCGATATTTTTACTCGCTATGAAGGTCCTGCGCGAAGCACTTGAATCGCTTGTGAAAAAAACATACACCGGTGCTGGTATTGCACTTAACGAAGATCTCAAAGTGCTGACGCTGGTACCCTTTAGCCGTATCGGCGCATCAATGAAGCTGTTACAAGCCTTGGGCGATAAACAGGGTACGACCAGGTAGGGTTTGAATTAGAAAATGTTCTTTATCGGCCAATTGCCTAGCCTGGCACTCTGCTCTGATAACAAGTCGTCGTGAAAGGAGCCCTGAACTAATGGTTTATAGCAGGCCATGGAAGTCTTTTTCCGAGCAACTGGAGCTACTCAAATCCCGGGACATGGTGATCACTGACGAAGCTGCGGCTTTGGATTACTTGGCGCGAGTAGGTTACTACCGGCTGAGCGCTTACTGGTACCCCTTCCGTCAATTTGAGCTGGTACAGAATAGTGAAACCGGCAAGATCTCCACGAAGGCGATGGATGCATTCCACCCAGACACACATTTCGTGGACGCGGTGCGCCTTTATCTTTTCGACAAGAAATTACGCTTGTACCTGGCCGATGCTTTGGAGCGAATAGAAATCTCTCTGCGGGTAGACTTATCCTACTTGCTGGGCAAGCACAGTTCCTTCGCTCATGTTGAGAATATCAAAGCTCATTTCCACCCTGGCTTTGCCAATCGCCCCTTTCGTAAGGGCAGCCAGAAATCCTGCTTTGATGCTTGGCTGAGCAAGTACAGAGGGTTGGTGGCCCGTTCAAAAGAGGATTTTGTTCGGCACTATCATGACAATCACGGTGACGAGTTGCCAATATGGGTCGCGGTAGAGGTACTGGATTTTGGTGCGATCTCCCAGCTTTTCAGCATGCTGAATGTGAAAGACCAAAGGGTGATTGCCAACCGCTATGGCGTTAATGACTGGCAGGTGTTTGCAAGTTGGCTCTTTAGCTTAAGCTATCTACGAAATCTAGTCGCTCATCATAGTCGGTTGTGGAACCGTAATATCACGTCTAAGCCAAAGTTGCCGAAGCGAGGCGAGATCTCGTGGTGTGACTCGTTCATTGAAAACGAGGACACCCGGTTCAAACCTTTTCTGCTTATGACCATTACACGGACGCTAGTGAAGTCTATTTGCCCCAATACCCAATGGCATAACCGACTTGCTGCACATCTAGATCAATTCCCAGAGCAGAATTCATCAAAGAAGTTGGGTCTGAGCGGGATGGGGATAACGCAGGACTGGAAAGATTGGTGGTAAGCAAAAAATAAAAACCCCAGCGTAAGTTGCAAGCAACCAAGAGGCCGGGGTCGTGTTGAGGTAAATACTAGGCGCCCACGTTTCGAAATACAACATTTTTTACACCTGTAGGGTGGCAAATTACTATGGCCATTGAGCAAGGAATTTGGAAGCTCGCGAGCACTCCTGGTGCGCTACCGCAAAAACTGCGTCCGGCGGGGCTAGCGGATGAAAGCCTGCTGGAAGAGCAAGTCATGCAGGATGTCTCGATTCTGAATCGAGACTGGTTGTTGATTGGCCGTCAGGTGCGTACCGGCTTCGATAAGCTGATCGACCTTCTTGCCGTGGATGCTAACGGTACGGTGATTGTGATCGAGCTAAAACGCGATAAAACTCCGCGTGATGTTGTTGCTCAAGCTATCGACTACGCCTCTTGGGTGGTGACGCTCGCCGATTACCAGTTGATTGATATTTACCAGCAGTTTGCCGAGCGCTACGCACGTCCGCATGTCACTTTAGGCGAAGCCTTTGAGGCCAAGTTTGGTATTGCGCTGGATAGCGTGACGCTCAACGAGAGCCATCAACTGGTCGTGGTCGCCACACAGTTGGATGCCAGCAGCGAGCGCATTATCAACTACTTGAACGAACATGCGCAGCTATCCATCAATGCCATGTTCTTCTCCGCGTTTGAAGATAACGGCAATCGCTATCTCAGCCGCGCCTGGATGATTGATCCTGACGAGCCGCCCAAGCCAGTAGCACGTAAAGTCAATAAAGAACCTTGGAATGGCGAGTTCTACGCCTCGTTTGGCGATGACCGGCCCTGGGAGCTTGCTCGGCGCTTGGGTTTTATCGCCGGAGGCGGTGCTACGTGGTATTCCAAAACGCTGGCGATGCTTTCAGAAGGCGACCGTGTTTGGGTCAATATTCCTAAAACAGGCTACGTGGGCGTTGGAGAAGTTATCGGCGAGCGCAGCCGGGCCACGGAATACCAGTTTGAAACGGAAAACGGCCCCAAAACGTTACTCGATATCGCGCTTCCAGATGATTACCCACACCTGTATCAAGCGCTTAATGACGAGGAAGACAACGCAGAATATCTAGTGCCGGTGCGCTGGCTCTATACCGTCGAGCGTGCGCAGGCGTTCAGCGAAGTGGGGCTGTTTGGTAATCAAAATACGGTGTGCAAGCCTACCGCGCCTAAGTGGTCGCATACGGTTAGTCGGCTTAAGCAGGTGTGGCCGTTAGATATTCGTTCTCCAACGTAATGCTAATTTTCTAGATACACCTCGTACTTCTGCGTAACTACACCCTCGGAAAGCGCCCTAACGCTCACCAAGGGCGTGCCTGGTTATCACCCCAAACAATACCCAGGCACGTTTCACCACTGAAAAACTACTGACTAGCAGTAGGCCGCACCACAATATCGCTGGTATCAACATCGCCAGGCTGGTTGATGGCGTGGGCGATGGCGGCGGCGATGGCCTCGGGTTTAAGAGCAGTCTGGCGATAAGCTTCCATGGCCTCGGCGGCTTCCTTGTCGGTGATGGTGTTGGCCAACTCCGACTCCACAACGCCTGGATAAACGCAGGTTACGCGCAGGCAGTTGGTTTCCTGACGCAGACCGTCGGAAATGGCGCGCACGGCGTATTTAGTCGCGCAGTAAACCGCAGCGGTGGGCACGACACTCAGCCCGCCGATGGAGGAGATGTTGATGACTTGCCCCGCCTGTTGCGCCTGCATGGTGGGAAGAACCGCCGCGATTCCGTTTAGTACGCCACGAATATTCACATCGATCATGCGGTTCCACTCGTCTACCTTGAGCGCTGACAGTGGGGAAAGCGGCATGATGCCCGCGTTATTGATGATGACATCGATGCGGCCATGGGTAGTGATCGCAAACTCTGTAAACGCCTGCATATCTTCAAGGCTAGTGACATCCAAGGCCTGGTAATCAACCGTGCCGCCGCTGGCACGCAGGTCGTGTGTCAGTGCTTCCAGTCGGTCGGTACGCCGCGCGCCAATAATCAGGCGATGGCCTTGCTTGGCCAGTTCGCGGGCCGTGGCTTCACCAATACCGCTGCTGGCGCCGGTCAATAAAATAACTTTAGAGGGGACGTTCGATAGGCTGGTCATACGTTTTTCCTGTTGTGGGAAAGTACAGGGAAAGCGTAGAGGGTGCCCACGAACGGCAATAGAGACGATCCTCTTGCATGCTTGCCTAAAGCTATTAATTGGCGGGCTGGAGGCAGGAAACCGACCCAACAACCTATACTATTGCTCTTATGTTGCCCAAGGTACTGGCAGTGTCAGCGGCAATAAACAATGGCGAACAGTGAGAGCATTTAGCGAGGTTGCCCATGGTAGCGAGTAGCGATGCGGTAGTGCAGCGCCGGATAATCGAACGGTTATATCAGCTCGCTCCGCAGGAGGGGTATACCCAATCGCTGGTGGGTGATGTGCGCCTGATGCGCTCAAACCGGACGCTTAAAAATACCCCGGTTCTATATGAGCCGAGCATCGTTATCATCTGCCAGGGGCGTAAGCGGGGCTATCTGGGCGGTGAAATGTATCTTTATGATGCCCATCACTATCTGGTACTGGCGGTACCTCTACCGTTTATTTCAGAAACGGAGGCGAGCCCTGAAGTGCCGATGCTGGGGATTGCGATCCGCCTTGATGCCGCGGTCATTGCAGAGCTTGTGACCCAGCTGGATGCAACGGGTGATTACCAGCCAATCCCACCCAGGGGCATGCTTTCCACGCCGCTTGATCAATCGCTTGCCGGTGCAACGCTACGTTTACTGGATGCGCTGGCAACGCCTGCGGATGCACGCATTCTGGCGCCGTCCATCGTGAGAGAAATTTGCTACCGGGTGCTGACCGGCGAACAGGGCGGAAGTGTTCGCTCGGCGTTATCCCACTATGGGCAGTTCGGGAAGATAGCCAAGGCGCTGCGCCGCATCCATGTACATTTCGCCGCTCCGCTGGAAGTAGGCACGCTCGCCAGTGAGGTGGGCATGAGCGCTCCGGCGTTTCATGTGCACTTCAAATCCGTCACTCAAACCTCGCCTATCCAGTACATCAAATCGACGCGCTTGCACCATGCGCGGCTGATGATGATTCGTGATGGGTTGACCGCCGCTGCTGCGGCGAGCCGGGTAGGCTATGAAAGCCCTTCCCAGTTCAGCAGGGAGTTCAAGCGATTGTTTGGTCAGCCACCGGCAGAAGAAGTGCGCGCCATGAAATTGAGCCTTGCGCTATCCCCGCCTGCGTCAATCACCGATATCGCTTTGCCGCATTGATATCGCCAAGTACTTTGCCCGCGAAAACAGCATCCGCCGCTCCTTTAATCAACCCGACTAATCGGCTCTCGATCAGGATCTACATACCAGACCAGCCCCATCCGCGAATTGCGCTCAAGCTCAGCGATGACCTGAGCGCCCAGCAATAAAATGATGGCGCCTATTTCCAGGCTGAGCAGCACGATCACCAAGGCTGCCAGGGAGCCGTAGATGGCGTTGACGAAAGAGAGGTGGGTAAAGTAGTAAACCAGCAGCAGCCGCACGCCTTCCCACAGTAGCGCCGCCACGAAGCCGCCGACGACTGCTCGGCGCAGGGAGATCCTGACCACCGGAAGCACCTTATAAATGGCGCTGAAGAGCAGGAATACACCGAGAAAACTAATCAGGTTGAGCACCGACCCTGAGAGCCCTGCCAGCGGTAGCTCCTGGGCGAAGAGGGCCAGCGCCAGCGCATTGAGCGAACTTGCCAGCGTGACGACCAGGGTCAGCGCCATTAGCCCGGCGCCCAGCACCAGCATGAAGGCATAGGGCAGCAGCATCGATATCCAGAGGTGGCGCTTTGGTGTCTCAGAGGTATGAAAGATCAGCGCCATGGCGTCTTCGAGCATGCGAAAGGCGAAGGAGCTCAACAGCAGCAAGATGGGCAAGCTGAGAATGCCGACCACGTCGCGGGAATCCAGCAGCCCTCGGACGGCGTCCATCACGACCTCGGCGTGAGCGGGGGCGAGATGGCGCGCCTGCACCGCCAGCACCTCTAGCAGGTGTTGCTCGTCGACCACGCGCGTCAACATCACCCCTAGCAGAGCAAAGAGCGGCACGACCGAAAGCAAAATGTTGTAGCCCACGCCGCCGGCCAGCAGAATACCGCGATTTTTCAGAAAGTGGCTCAGTACCCGCCAGGCAAAGGCGGTAAGCCTTGGCAGCAGTAACAAGACGCTGTTGAGCAGTGTGCGATTGCGAGCCATAACTTGCCACGCTCCTTGTGCATCAATGCATAGTTGAAAAAACATGAACGAAATATGAATGAACGTATCATGCTTGGGTAAGGTGGGCTTGAGTAGAGTGGGTGCCACTGGATGACATCGCCTCACCTTGAGGCGTTTCATTCATCGAAGCGTCACTTCATCGAAAAAGGATATTGCCATGAAAAAGACATCGATCGCACTCGCCTTCACCGCCGCCGCCACGCTAGGAATCAGCCAGGGCGCAATGGCCGACCGTAACGACTATCAAGAGGCGCTCGACCAGGCGGCTTTCTCCGATATGATAGGGCAAGCTGCCAGTGCTGGCGTCACGTCATTTCGCGAACTGCAGATAGACGAAGAGCGCGGCACATTGGAGTTTGAGGTTGAAGGCTGGAACGCCGAGGGTCAAGCGTATGAATTGACGCTGAACGGCGAGAGCGGAGAAGTGATCCGCGAGTCGAACAAAGATACTCAGGTTGCGCCCTGGGGGCTTGATCAGGAGCAGCTCAATAGTCTGCTCGACCGGGCCAGCGGCGACGGCTTCGACCGTTTCGAAGATATCGATCTTGATGAGGACGGTACGGTCGAAATCAGCGGCTTCGACAGCGACCAGCGTGAAATGGAGCGCAGCTACGGCATCGATGAGTTCAACGCTGGCCAATAACCATCAGGCCTCGATGCCGTCTTGCCACGCCCCGCCGTCCCACGCCGGCGGGGCGTTGTCGTTTTAGCCTTATCGATCAGTATCATCACTTAAGGTTTAGAGCCCATGCGTTAACGTTAGCGCATGGGCTCTAAACGTGGTGGCTGTTTAAACGAGTTCACGGTTTTCCTCGCGTGCGCTACGCCGGTCGCGCATGACGGCGCGGCAGATAACGACCAGTACAGCGAGTGTCAGCACAGGCCACACCAGCACATAGACAGTGAATAGTAGCGTCATGGAAGCAGTCTCCTGAAATAAGTTATTTAGGCATTGGCAGTCGTATGACGTGGCGGCGTCTGGGGCCGGTCGTCTGCACTTTTTTCGTCAAGCGTGTGGTCATAGTTGCCCACTTTCCTGCCTATCGTGGCAAAGTCGAAACGTGGCTTGCGGCTGGCAAGGCTAAGCACCACGCACACCAGTGTGCTGGTGCCGTAAGCGGTGAGGGAGGCCAACAGTACCGTGTAGTCATGCAGGAAGCCTGTGGCAAAAATCAGCATCGCTATCATCGCCAGCACACCGGCGATAAAACCAATGGTACGGCCAAGAAAGCCAAATACCATCAGGCCGATGATGACGCCTCCTCCAATGCTTGCGAGTAGCTCGAAGAACAAACCACCGAGCCCGGTGAGAGGGACTAATTCAAAGCGCGCAATGCAGAACAGCAGCATGGCGGCCAGTACGGATACCGTAAAGGCGGTATTGGTGACGCGGTCCCAGAAACAGCTGGCGATCACGGGAAAGACGATAGCCCCCCATAGCGCGCCAACGAAAACCAGCATCACCAGAATATCCAGCGAGAAACTGGCAAATACGATGCCAACGACCGTAGCAACAATCATGGTCAGGCGCCCGATAAACAGCATGCGTTTAGGGTCTGCCTTGCCGCGCGCAATGTTCTTGCCGTAGACATCGGCCATGATAATGGCGGAAAGCGCCGAAAGATCGGAGTCAGCGGTCGATGAGAGCGAGCCAATCACCAGAATAAAGAACAGGGCAATGAAGAAGGGCGACAGGTAGCTGGATACCATCTGGGGAATGAGATTGTTCATGTCGCCATTGAGCGGCTCAATCCCAAGTGTCAGTGCCATCAGGCCGATCATGCCTAAGCCGATTACAATCGCGCCGTAGCCTAGGGTGGCCGTCAAGAATGTGGGCTTGATATGGTCTTCATTCACCGCGAACAGGCGCTGGGAAATCGTCTGGTTACCAATCGCATAGGCCAATACGGCGACAAAAAACGGTGCGCCCTGATTAAGAATGGCGTCTGGCGAGAAGAAGTTGTTCTGCTCGGGCGTCAGATTTGCCAACCCTGCAACAAGCTGTGAAGGGCCACCCATGGCGAAGAAAACCGCAGGAATGATCACGATGGCAATGGCCATCAGCGCGACCAGTTGAGCAAAGTCGGTGAGTACGGAAGCGCGAAAACCGGACCACAGCGTGTAAAGCAGGACGCCGAAACCGGCAATGATGACCCCGGCCTGGAAAGAGAGTGGTGAAAGCACCGAAACCAATGCCCCAGCGGCGGTAAAATTGACCATCAAGCTAATCACGCTGCCCAGCACATTGGAAAGCGCCAGAATTAGTTGGCTAGACGCGCCATGGCGGGCATGAATAAGCTCTCCCAAAGTGTGTGCGTTGGGTGCCAGTTTGCGAAAGCGGCGCCCGAAGGGGTAGATAAATAGAATCATTAATGCGCCCCACAACCCATAGTGGATAGGGCCTGATACACCATAGGTATAGCCAGAGGTTGCGGCGGCGTAGAACGAGGCCGCCCAAATCCAGGTAGCGGTCATGCTGGCCGCCCCCATGCCAAAGCCCACTCGATGGTTAGATACCATAAAGGCATCGGCATCTTCGTTCTTTTTGCGTATGCCGAAAGTCATGAGGTAAGTGCCGCCGTAGAAGGCAAGCAGCAGTAAAATAACGGTCAGAGATGAGAATTGATACAGTGATTCGTTGTTCAAAAACAGGTCCTCGTTGGGTCAAACGGACACGATCAAGCAGTACCGCAAAGCAGTATGCTGAACGCAGCGACGAGCAAGGTGGGAGAGGTTTTAAGCCGTGGACGGAGTCCATCACCTTTTGCTAAAGCAAACGGTAATTAACGTGCGCGTAGCATCGCGTTGACGTTATTTTTATAACGGCAAGACACAGTAAACGTACTGTGGTTAGCGCTCCCCAAAAAAAGGAGTGCTGGGAGGCGGGCGTCGCGGCATGCACTTGCCCTCATCTGAGTAGTGACGTGACATGGATTCCCTCTTCTATCGAAAATGTCCGCGCAGGACAAAACGTCAAAAGTACTGGTGATCCAGCCTATCTATAGCAAAACAAGCAGCCCACAGGGGGCAAAATACAGGCTCGTTGTGTGTTGATCACGAACCCTAGGGGAGATCTACCTTAGTGTGTATGAGTTGCGATGTCTAATGAGCCGAGTGTGTAGCCGGAAACATTTCCAGCCACCGGAACAAGAAAAGCGCAATAGCGATAAGACGTTGGGCTATTAAGTGATCCGCGTATCTCGTTCCTTTTATATCGATCAAAAGCCCACCACGAGCATGCTTGATACTCGTTATTCAAACGTACCTGGCGTTTTTTTATCGCCTAATACGGTTAATTCTTGCATGCCAGGTATCAGGGCTTCGTCTGGGCGGTCTGATACCGCAGGCGAGCAGCCACAATAGTGCGGTGATGTGTATCGGCCCACGCCACCAGCTGTTGCATCGGCTCAAGAAAGGAGTGCCCCAGCGGGGTGAGGGTATATTCCACCCGTGGTGGGACTTCTGGGTAGAGCGTGCGCGTGATAAAGCCGTCCTGCTCCAGCTGTTTAAGGGTGCGGGAGAGCATTTGCTTTGAGATATCGCCAATCTCACGCATCAGGGCATTAAAGCGCAGCGTGCCGGGGGCCAAGGCTTCCAGAATCAGCAAGCTCCACTGGTCGCCGATACGATCAAGCACATCACGAATCGGGCAGGGCTGTTCAAGAACGATCTCTTCGCTAGCGGTAAGTGCAGTCATCAAAGCTCCATGGATGGGTATGCAGTGGGCATATGGGTATGACCGGGTCAGTTAAATGTGACTTCTTGCGCAGCTACAGAAACTACTTTAAGTTTATCTAAAGGTCTACATTTTAGACCGTATAAAACATAGAAGCTCCAGGAGGTTTCTCATGGCACAAGTTGCACTTATTGGCGCATCGGGTGATGCAGGTTCACGTATTCTCGCGGAATTATCACACCGCGGGCACCAGGTAACGGCCATTGCTCGCCATACCGATAAGATCGCCACATTGCCGGGTGTTACACCAAAGCAAGGCGATGCCAACGACCAACAGGCGTTGGGCGCATTGCTCAAGGGACATGATGCGGTGATCAGTGCCGTGCCTTTCTCCGCCAGCGATGTCAAAAAGCTGGTGGGTGCGGTACGCGATAGTGGCGTTGCCCGCTATCTGGTGGTGGGCGGGGCAGGCAGTCTTGAAGTTGCTCCTGGCGAGAAAGTTATTGATCAGCCGGATTTTCCTGAAGCGTACAAGCCCGAAGCGAGTGCCGGTGGTGAGTTTCTGGATTTTTTACGCGGCGTTAATGATCTTGAGTGGACATTCCTGTCGCCTTCGGCCGAGTTCGTACCCGGCGAGCGTACCGGCGTCTTTCGGCTTGGCCAGAATGAATTGCTGACCCATGACGCGGGCTCAAGTATTTCCTTTGAAGATTATGCCGTGGCATTAGTGGATGAGCTGGAGAAGCCTCGCCACGTGAATCAACGTTTTACCGTTGGCTATTGAGCCACCTACCCGAAACAGGAGTTTTGACATGTCGTTACTGAAATCGTTGAGCGTTGCCACGTCGGTGCTGATGCTATCTTTACCCGCCGCATCGTTTGCGCAAGCCGAACGTGATCTTGAGGCTGAGGAAGCAAATCGGGAACTGGTCATCCAGTTCTATAACCAGTTCTTCAACGAGCATGAAACAGAGCAGAGCTCATTGGTGCTGGCGGAAGATTACATTCAGCACAATCCGGACGTGCCGGATGGCAAGGCGCCTTTCGTGGATTACTTTGCAGGCTACTTCCAGGAAAACCCGGACTACCAGAGCGAGATCGTGCGTAGTGCAACCGATGGCGACCTGGTCTGGCTGCATGTTCACTCTACCAATGGTGATGATGATCGCGGTGAAGCCGTTGTGGATATCTTCCGCGTTGAAAATGAAATGATCGTCGAGCACTGGGATGTCATCCAGTCTGTGCCGGAAGAAGCGGCCAACGATAACACTATGTTTTAAAACAGATAGATTTGTTTTAAATTAAATAGCTATGTTCTAAATCGGATAGCAGTCGATTTTATTTGGCCCGAAAGGGCCTTTTTTTATAAACCACAAAAGCTACCTACCGGTATCAGTGTCGCAGGCCGGTGTGGCGTGGCCGCTTTATTGCTCTGCCGGCTTGCAGGCTCCATGACGAATAAAGCACAGGTCGCGGACTGCCTATCGAATAGTGAGGCACGTTGAGTAAACGGGCTAACCGACAGCCCTTAAACGAGAAGGCCGCGCAAAAATTGCGCGGCCTTTTTACTTGTGCTGAACGCTTTTAGAACTCGGTCCGTAGCGTTAGCGTGGCACTGCGTGGGTTGCCGTAAATGGCGCCGGCGTAGAAGCCGTAGCGCTGGTAGTAGTGTTTGTCGAACAGGTTGTCGACGTTGAGCGTGACGTTGGTGGCGTCAGTAATATCGTAGCGGGCCATGGCGTTCACAGTGGCGTAGCCTGCCCAGTTGGCGGGCGTGGAGCCGGTACTGACGCCGTCGGTGGGTTGGCCGGCGGGGCTTGAGATAGCGTCGATATTGCTCTGGGCGTAAACGCCGGTACCGAAGGTCCAGCGATTCAACAGGCCGGCGGGCTCGTAGGTGGTATGCAGCTTGAACAGGTGCGAGGGGTCGCTGCGACCGTCGGAGTCAATGCGCCGGAAGTGCAGGTAGGTATAGCCGCCGTAGACGTTCCAGTTTGGGGTGATAGCACCCGCGATCTCAAGATCGATGCCATCGGTTTCATTGCCGGTACCCGCGCGGTAGGCCTGGTTGCCGTCGGGGGTCAGGTTGCTGCCATCCAATACGGCGCTGTTCTCCTGGCGGGTGCGGAAGTAGGCCGCAGACGCATTCAATCGGCCATTAAACCACTCGCCCTTTACGCCAGCTTCATAGCTGTCGCCTGCGATGGGTTTGACCGTGTCGCCGCTGGTGGTTTGCCGACTTTGCGGGGTGAAGATGTTGGTATAGCTGGCGTAGAGCGAGTGGTTGTCCGTAAGGTCATAGACCAGGCCCGCATAGGGTGTGAATACGCCAGTTTCACGCTGGCTGGTAGTATCACCTGAAGCCGTTTCATTCTCGGTTTTATAGTAGCTGGTACGGCCACCTACAATAAGGGAAAGCGGCTCGGTGATGCTTAGACGCGTAGCCGCATAAATGCCGCGCAGGTCGGTCTCGGTGAGGCTGGACTGGCCGTTTCGGGCGCCACTCAGGTGGATGTCGGCATCGACGCCGTTGCGCCAATCGGTGATCGGCAAGCCGTTGTTGTTGCGGTACATGCAGCCTTCGGCAAACTCGGACGTGGTGGCGCTGCTCAGCATGCAGTCGTGGTCATGGGTGCGTGAACGCGTGCGGCTGTCGCTATAGCCAAGCGCGATCTCGTGACGACGACCGAGCAGACCATAGGCGCCGTTCAGGTCGATCCGGGCGGAGCGCTGGCGCGTCTCGTTATCATTGCGCATGCCGTTCAGAATGGCACCGCCGCCATCTTCTTCCCAATAGCCCGTGTAGGTGCCTCCTGGCCCGCGGTTCACCTTGCCCAGGGCGAGGTTGCTGAACGCATCGGTATTACTCTGGGCAGCCTGTACCTCAAGGCTCCAGTCGCTGTTGAAACGATGATTCAGCGAGGCGAAGGCAGTGTTGGTCTCTTGCTCTGCGTAGCTCCATTCAGGGACCAGATTGGTACTGCGTGAAAGATCCGTCTTTCGGCCGCTGGCGAACCAGATAGGTATGTTGGCACCCCAGCCAGCGCCCGAGGTCTTGTTGTATTCGTACTGGTAACCCACTCCCAGCGTAGTTGCGTCGCTTACGTCAAATTCGAAGTTGGCCAGTGCCGCCCGGCTGCGGGTGGATTCATGGTCGCGGAAGCCGTCGCCTTCGCCCTGGGTCACCACGAAGCGCGAGCGGATACTGCCATCCTCGGTAAGTGGCGTATTGATATCCACCGCGCCGCGCGCGTTGTCCCAGCGGCCATAAGAGGCGTAGGCACTGCCGCCAAACTCCCGCTCTGGGCGTTTGCGAATCAGGTTGACGGTGGCCGAGGGGTCACCGGTGCCGCCCAGCAGGCCATTGGCGCCACGCACGATATCCACACGCTCGTACAGGTCCAGGTTCACAGCGTTGCCGCCGCCACTGAAACCGGAATCGCCAGGGAACTGCAAGCCGTCGATTTTCCAGTTGCTGATGTTGTAGCCTCTGGCACGGTAGGACGTACGTACGCCCACTTCCGCTTTGCTGGCGGCGATACCGGGAGTGAGCTCCAGCGCATCTTCCAGGCTGACCGCTTGCTGATCGTCTAACTGCTGCCGGGTAACACTCGTAACGGATTGCGGCGTCTCGCGAGGGGAGAGATCCAAACCGGTGGAGCTGCTGGTTTCGGACACTGTATAGCTTCGGGCAGGGTCGCCTTGATAGGCCGCCTCGACCTGCACAGTACTCATCTGGACGTCGGATATACGTTGAGGTTCATCAGCTGCTGTCTGGGCCAGTGCGCTGGTACTTAACAGACAGCTACCACAGGCGGCCGCAATTGCCTTGGCGAGTGGGGTTTTTGAACACACAGGCGAGTTCCTGAAGGTGTGCGAGGCGCGATACATCATGAATGTCCCTTAAAATAATAATGATTGGCATTTACCATTTCCCAGGCCACGATTATATTGGCGTCTTTGGCTAAGAAACTTTTGCTCTATGGGGCATATGTAATGAATTGTATGGGTGATGTAGCGCCGTTGGCGTCAAGCGCTGAACAACACGATGAATCTGCCCTCGTTCTGGTGGTGGATGACGATGATGAAATCCGTGAGCTGATCTGCGACTATCTGGCCGGGATGGGATACCGCACGCGCGGCGCGGCCAATGGCCGCGAGATGTGGGGCCAACTGAATGGCAGCGTGGATCTGGTCATTCTCGATCTGATGTTGCCAGGCGAAGACGGCTTGAGCCTGTGTCGTGTCCTGCGTCAGCAAAGCAGCCTGCCAGTGATCATGATCAGCGCCCGAGGCGCTTCGGCGGAGCGTATTATCGGCCTTGAGATTGGTGCCGATGACTACCTGTGTAAGCCCTTCGACCCGCGCGAACTGCTGGCACGTATCCGCGCCGTCATGCGCCGAGAACCGCATGCCAGAGACAAGCCGGACACCCCGCCGCAAGCTGCGGCCGATGAAGCCGTGCTGTGTTTTGCCGGTTGGCGTCTGGATCTACAAACCCGTCGGCTGAAATCACCCGCCGGCCACGCCTGCGATCTCGCCCGCTCCGATTTCATGGTGCTAAAGACCTTGAGCGAGATTCCTAACCGCATCGTCAGCCGGGACGAGCTGAGTCGCCGCGCGTTTGGGCGGGAGTATTACGTTAACGACCGCTCCATTGATGTCTGCATCAGCCGCTTGCGTCATTATCTTGAGGATGATGCTCGTCGTCCGCGTTTTATTCGTACCGTGCGCAACGAGGGGTATCTGCTCGAGCAGCCCTCTATTTCTCAATGACGCGCATGTTCAGAATGACGCGTACGCCGGGATGGTGGTGCCGATTATGGCCTGGTTCGTTGTTCGGGCAGTTGAGCGTGATTGTGGTGGCCGGTGGCCTGGCGATTCAACTGCTGTTCAGCAGCATCTGGTATGACGTGCGCTACAGTCAGGTACTCGAAGTACCCGCTCGCCTGGTGGCGTTTCGTACCGTGGAAACGCTGCATAAACTGGCCAATGGCGAGGCGATGACCCACCTGGCGTCGGAAACCTTTCACCCTGAGCTTCTGGTATCGCCACTTGCCACACCGCCACGGCTGGACAGTGGCCAGCAAAACGTGGAAAGCATGCTGCAGGCCGCGCTCAGTCAGGAGGTCGGCGAAGCCGTAGAGCTGTCGCTGCTCGACGTGACTATCCGGGATGAGAACGGCCACGCCAGAACGTGGGCTGGCTTGTTTGGTCTTTCTCACGTGGTTGGGCATTTCGACTTCCAACTGCGCCTTGCGTCGGGGCAGTGGCTGCACATCCAGGCGGTTCAGGAACAGGGTTGGAACGCTGAGCCTGCCTGGCGCGTGCTGGGCGATTATGCTCTGCGCGTTTATCTGCTCCGCGCCTTGGCCCTGGTGGCTATCGCGCTCATCGTGGTGCGTATCAGCACTCGCCCGTTACGGCGCCTGGTTCGCGCTGCCTCGGCGCTGGGTCAGAACATCGAGCAGCCGCCTTTACCGGTCGAAGGACCGAAGGAAATGCGCCAGGCCGCTGAGACCTTCAATGCCATGCAGCAACAGCTGATTGATCTGATGGGCGAGCGAACTCAGCTGCTTGCCGCCGTTTCCCATGACTTGCGCACGCCGCTTACGCGCATGCGCATTCGGGTGGAAGGCATCAATGATGCACGGCTGCGGGAAAAGCTGGTTACCAATATCGGCCAGATGGAAGAGCTGATTCGCTCGCTTCTGGATTCCGCCAGCAGTGGCGCAACGCCGGATGGTCACGCCGCGTTTGACTTGGTCGGATTGATCAATGAAGTGGTGGATGAGTTCGTCGATACGGGAGGCGATGTCCGCTGGCACGGCGCACCGGCCGTGATTATCACCGGCCACGCCGCCAGCATTCGACGGGTGCTGCACAACCTGATCGACAATGCCCTGCACTATGCGGGTAGCGCTCAGCTAACGCTGCGGCTGACAGAGCGCTGGGTCGAGGTTGAGATTCAGGATGACGGCCCCGGTATTCATGACCAGCATCTGCCTGCCGTCATGCAGCCTTACGTGCAAGGCGAGGCCTCAGCGCCATCAAGCGGCATCGGGTACGGCCTGGGGCTGAGCATTGCCCGGAGCATCGTGATGGCCCATCGCGGCAGGCTGGCGCTTGATAACCGAACCGGCGGCGGGTTGCGCGTTGTAATGGCGCTGCCCACCCATGCTGGCGCGAAAAATGAGTAATGCGTGATTCGCAGGCAAGACGGTTAAACACGGCGTTTATGCACTTGAAGCCCGTTAGCCAAGCAGCAGGTCGCGCTTGATAGGGATGAACTCGCTCGCCGCATTAATAAGCGAAGCGGCGGTCAGCTGGGGAACGCCATACACTTCCACTTTCTTGCCATGTACGGTGCGGATTTTATGGGCGAGTAGGTCAAAGTCGCCATCGCCCGAGACCAGAACGATAACATCGGCCTTTTCCGCGTACTCGATAGCATCGAGAGTGATACCGACGTCCCAGTCACCCTTGGCGGAACCGTCAGAGCGTTGAATGAACGGTTTGAGCTTCACCTCAAAACCGATCGCTCTAAGTATGTTCTGAAACTCACGCTGTTTCTGGTCGCCTTTATCGATGGCATAGCAAAACGCGCCCGTTACCTCTCGGTTAGCGGTGGCTTGCGCCCAAAACGTGTTGTAATCAAAGTTTTTTCGATATGCGTCCCGCGTGGTGTAGTAGACGTTTTGGGTATCAACAAAGATGGCGACACTGGTCATATGCGGTAAGGCTCCTTGGAAGGCGTTAAAGCATGCCAGCATGGTCAGGTGAATGTAAGGTTTTACAGCACAGCACGTCGGGTGCGCTAAAAAGGGAAAAGGGCAAGTAATAAATTCCTTTGTCGTGTACTAACATCGCTGGTCTCGCTCTGGCGGATTCAGCGCAATACAATGGCATGCGCTAGTTGGTTAGCATGCTTTATGTATCTCCAGCCTATTACGAGCCATCCATGAATATACTCGATAAACGTGCTTTCTATTTGCTGGAAGTAAGCAGCTGCGGCGGTATTCGCGCGGCGGCTGAGCATTTGCATATTAACCCTTCCGTGGTGAGTCGGCAGGTGCGCAGTCTTGAGCGAGAGCTGGGGATGGCACTTTTAGAGCGCCAGGGGCGCCATATGATGTTAACCGAGGCGGGCTTACTGGTAGTAGATAGCTTTCTTGCCCAGCGGCGGCTCAACTCGGAGCTTGGGGATACGCTTTCCCGGCTGCGCAATCTGCAGGCGGGCAAGGTCGTGGTATCAGTGGGCGACGGGTTTGTGGATAGTTTTATCAACTATGTGATGAAGCGTGTCTCCGAGCACTACCCTGACGTGCTGATCGAGATCAAGACGGGTATCTACTACCCCCGTGAGCCTCACGAGATGGTAGCCAACGACGAGGTGGATATCGCGATTACCTATGGACCAATTTCGGACCCGCGGCTGGTGGTGCACTCTTTTGAGCGCGGCCCGCTATGCGCCTTGGTGGCCCCTTTTCATCTGCTGGCCCGGCAGGAGAGTGTTACGGTAGCAGAGCTTTTGCAGCACAAACTGATTTTTCTGCCCGATGTATCGGGGTCGCAGCAGTTTGTAAATGCGTTATTTAGCGCCGCCGGGCAACCCGCCACGCCCGCCTATCGCTGCAACCTGCATTCTGTTTCACGGCGTATGGCGAGTGCCGGTATCGGCGTATCGTTCATGACCGCAGCCGCTGCAAGTAACGAGATACAAGCAGGACAGCTTATGGCGATTCCCGTAGCGCATCCACTGGCAGCCAGCAGTCAGGGCAACTTGGTAAGAAGAGCCGGCAGAAGGCTTTCGCCCGCTGCCGACTATCTGTGGAAGTTGATGCTGACGATGCAGTAATCAGTTCGCCATCATGTAAACGCCAGGCCCAATCGGCCAGCCCATGGCCAGCCAGAACATCAAAAAGGTGGACCAGGCGAGCAGAAAGGTAACCGCGAGTGGAAGCATGGTGGCTATCAGCGTGCCTAACCCCATATCCGGCTTGTAACGCTGCATATACACCAGTGCGACCGAGAAGTACGGACTCATAGGTGAAATGATATTGGTGCTGGAGTCACCTATACGGAACATGGCGAGTACAAAGGCGGGGTCAAAGTCGATCATCATGAGCATGGGCACAAATACTGGAGCCATCAGCGCCCACTGGGCTGAGCCGCTGGTCATGAACACGTTAAGCACAGCACTCATGGCAATAAACGCGCCCACCAACGGCAGGCCGGTAAAGCCGGTGCTCTGCAGAATGTTCGAACCTTCTATGGCGATGTACTGGCCAAGCTCTGACCAGCGGAAGTAGGCGATAAACTGCGCAATCGCGAAGAACAATACCAGAGTAGGTGCTAAATCGCTTGCCGACTCTGCCATGCGTTGAGGCACATCGCGGCTGGTTTTGATCTTACCGGTAGTGATGCCATAAACCAGGCCGATGGTCACGAAATAGCCAAACATGAGTGGCACCAGCGAGCGTAGGAAAGGTGATGGGATCAACCCTCCCTCTTCGTTACGTAGCGGTGATGCTTCGGGAAGAACGGCAATCAGGATCAACGCTAGATAGATCAAGGTAGCAAAGCCGACCCGCTTAAGCCCTCGCTTTTCTGCAGGCGTTAACTCCGGCTTGATGATATCTGTCTTGAAGTCCTTACTCATCGGCAGCGTGCGTGTGAGCCGCGGTTCAACCACCTTATCGATAATCAGCGTACCTGCAATGGCAAGCACGAACACCGAGCAGGCTACAAAATAGTAGTTATCCACCGGAGAAACATAGGCGTCGGGATCAACCAAGCGCGCCGCTTCGGTAGTGATACCGGCAAATAGCGCGTCCCCAACGGTAATAAACAGGCTGGCATCAAAACCCGCCCCGGCGGCGGCGTAGGCGGCGGCGGCACCAGCAATCGGATGGCGGCCCACCGAGTGATAGACCATGGCGGCTAGCGGAATCAGGATCAAGTAGTTGGCATCGGAAGCGATGCTGCCGCAAATACCTGCCATGAAAACACAGAAGGTCAAAAGTGACGGTGGTGCCTTGGCCACGCTAACCTGCATCAATGTGGACATCAGGCCGACCTTATCAGCCAGACCGATGCCGAACATCACCACCAAAATAAGCCCAAGCGGCGGGAAATTGACGAAGTTACTGACTACGCTGGTCAGCATGAACTCCACGCCATCGCCGGAAAGCAGGCTTTGAACGTAGACAGTATCGCCGGTTTGCGGATTGACCGCCGAGACGCCAAAGGCGGCAAGCAGAGCGGAAATAACCACGACCACCACGGCGAGAATGGTAAACAGAATGAACGGATGAGGGAGTTTGTTACCCACGCGTTCAATAGAAGCGAGTACGGACTGCATAGTGTTAACCCTTATTTTTAGAAGCTATTGGTTGTAAAAGGTTGTTAGCTGCGTGATAGCAGCCCTTTTGCTAAAGCCACAAACATGCCGCCGGCCACCGGCAATATGTTGTCGTTAAAGTCGTAGTGTTCGTTGTGAAGATAAGCGCTGTCACCGTTACCGACGAAGAAGAAGCAGCCGGGCACTTCTTGTAGGTAGAACGCAAAATCCTCGGCTCCCATGGTGGGCATGTAATCCAGCTTCTGAATATCGTTGCTCACCGCGTACTCGGAAGCGAGTTCCAGCACGCGCTCGGACCATTCGGGGTCATTGGCCAGCGGTGGGATCTGATGAATGTGCTCAAGCTTGAAGCGGGCACCATGGGCATCGCACACGCCTTTTATTACCTGTTCAAGCTTGCCGGCCAGCGCCTCGCGGGAGGAGGGGCGGTCGCTTCTGATGTTAACCATCAGCTCAGCGCTTCCGGGAATGACGTTGGCGGCATCGCCTGCATGAAAGGAAGCTACGGTAATCACGCCGGATTCAAGGGGCGATTTGTGGCGGGCCACCAAGCCTTGTAGTTGTTGAACAAGCGAGGCTCCTACATAAATAGGGTCAATGGCCAGATGGGGCATGGCCGCATGGCCGGAGACACCATTGATGGTCACCTTGAACGTGTCATTGCCACCCATGGCCGGACCGGGTTTCACGAAGAGCTGGCCTTCAGGAAAGCCGGGGCGGTTGTGGTAGCCAAACATGGCCTCCACCCGGGGGTTTTCAAGCACACCCGCCTTAACCATCGCATCCGCACCGTTGCCGCCTTCCTCCGCCGGCTGAAAAATCAGCTTGAGGTGCCCGCATAGCTCATCCCGCTTTTCCATGATGGCTTCGGCGGCGAGCAGCAGCGTGGCAGTATGTCCGTCGTGTCCGCAGGCGTGCATAAGGCCTTCATGCTGTGAACGGTGGCCAAACGTATTGGCTTCGTGAATGGGCAGGGCATCCATATCGGCACGAAACGCGATCACCGAGCCTTCGCGGCCGGTATCCAGCTCCGCCAGAATACCTGTGGTCGCAATACCCTCTGTTACCTTATAGCCAAGCGCACGTAACCGCTCTGCGGCGAGCTTTGCGGTTTGAGCTTCTTGATATTTAAGCTCAGGGTGCTGATGGAGGGTGTGACGCAGGGTGATCGCATCTTGTACTTGCTTTTCGGTAAACATTGCCTGTCCTTGCCGTTATTGATGTCATTATGTGCCCTAAAGCTAAGTGACTTGATGGGCTTAAAGGAGAGGCTTGTATGTTGAGTTTGTTGCTTTTTGAGCAACAGTAAGAAGAAACCTTAGATTCTAGGCCCTGTTGAGTATGTTAATTTCACACGAATAGTATTTTAGGTTTGTTATTTTACGTTTAGTGGTATCAATCCGTTACGTTATAAAAATAGAAACCTAGGTGATTATCAGAGAACATATGAGGGTGTAAAAACCGTTGAGGGTGAGTCATTTTGTCATTATTCAAGGTAAGTCATGTCCACATCTACCCTATTTTCGCTTGATGATTTCCCCGTGGGATGCATGGTTACCGACAATAAGCGGCGTATTCTGTACAGCAATCGCTATATTGAAAAGTATTACGGTTATTCAGTCAGCGGGCTAGTGGGCGCTGACCTGTTTACCTTGTTAAGCCAAGCGTCACAGATTATTTATGAAGCATACATTGTTCCCTTGCTGCTTCAGGAAACCTGCTGTGATGAAATCCGTCTAACGCTGGTGACACCCTCAAAAGGCAAGGTGCCAGTGTCGGTAAGTGCTTTTTTTGATGGCAGTTCTGATGGAAATGTTTATTGGAGTATCAGTAGTGCCAGCCGTTCAGATCAATTATTTGAAGAGCTAACGGAAACCAAAAAACTGCTTGAGCAGAAAGTATCCGTACTGCGTACATTATCCGACACGGATCCGTTAACCGGGCTACCTAATCGGGCGGCCTTGACTAAATACCTTGACCACAAAATGTTAGATCGAAAGCGTAGCGTTATGGCATTCGCTTTGGCATTTGTTGATCTTGACGGATTTAAGGAAATTAACGACCGCTATGGGCATCATGTAGGTGATAAGGTCCTTCAGTTCGTAGCCGAGCGGCTGGCCAATAATCTTAGAAGTGATGATTTAATTGCCCGTTTTGGAGGCGATGAGTTCGTTATTTTTTTAAATGGCCGCTTTAGCGCAGGTTTGGTAGAAGAGTCGCTAACGCGGCTTATCAGCAAACTTTCAGAGACCATCAGCATCGGCTCAATGCACTTAAAGCTCTCTGCCAGTATTGGCGTTACGCTTTATCCGCAGGCGAAAGAAGTACAGCCGGACCAGCTGATTCGCCAGGCTGATCAGGCAATGTATCAAGCAAAACTTGCCGGAAAGAGTCAGGTTTGCCTTTTTAATATCGATAATGAAGTCGTTCAAAAGGAGAAGTATTCAGAGCTGCTTGCGATTAGCAGCGCTATGGAGGCCGATCAGTTTGAGCTTTATTACCAGCCTAAAATCAATATGCGCACAGGTGAGGTGTTTGGCGTTGAAGCATTAATACGCTGGAATCATCCGGTAGAAGGCCTGAAAGGGCCGGATACTTTCCTGCCTGTACTTAGCAATACCGCTACCGGTTTGGCGCTAGGCCGGTGGGTGATTACGAAAGCGCTCTGCCAGCTACAAATATGGCTACAGAAGGGGCTGGACCTGCAGATCAGCGTCAACATTGATGGTTACCACTTACAGCACCCGCAATTTCTGCGCGATTTAAGCGTCATTCTTTCGGACTTCCCCCGCCTGCCTAAACAGCGGTTTGAGATTGAAGTACTTGAAACCAGTACCATTGAAGATGTGAGCCATGTTTATTCAGTGCTCAATGCCTGCCGGTTAATGGGAATTCGTATCTCTCTGGATGACTTCGGAACCGGTTACTCCTCGTTGAGCCATCTCCGGGATCTATCGGTAGATACCCTCAAAATTGACCGTAGTTTTGTCAAAAATATGCTGACCAGTAGCAGTGATTTAGCCATTTTGAAGGGCGTCATCGGCTTTGCTCGCGCATTCGAGTGTGGTCTGGTCGCAGAAGGGGTTGAGACACTAGAGCATAGCCAACTGCTGATGGAACTTGGCTGTGAATGTGGTCAGGGTTACTACATAGCCAAGCCAATGCCCGCTCGCGCTTTTTTCGCATGGATTGATGAGTGGTATCAAACGGAGTTTCAAGCGAAGTATAAAACTCACTCATTTAAAACGAAGGAGTAAACGGCGTGTTAACTAAAGAGCAGGTCATGGCACGTAACAATGTGACTATTGTCGGGGCTGGCGAAAAAACACTAATGCTTGCTCATGGGTTCGGCTGTGACCAGCAGGTGTGGCACTATCTAGTTCCTACATTAAAAGACCGTTATCGGTTGGTGCTATTTGATTATGTGGGCTCAGGCCAGTCGCAGCTATCGGCCTTTAGTGAGGCGCGCTACCACTCGCTTGAAGGCTATGCCCAGGATGTCACCGATATCTGCGAAGCGCTGGATTTAAAACAGGTGCATTTTGTCGGGCATTCGGTAAGCGGTACGATTGGTTTGCTAGCAAGCATTGCCCAGCCTGAACGCTTTGCCAGTCAGATCATGATTTGCCCTTCACCCTGCTTTTTGAACATGCCACCTGACTATCATGGCGGGTTTGAACATGCGGACTTGGAAGAACTGATCGATTTGATGGATCGAAATTATATTGGCTGGGCTAATTATCTGGCGCCCCTGGTAATGGGGCCTGAAAGCTCTGAATTATTAGTGGGCGAGCTTTCCAGCAGCTTCTGCTCGACCGACCCGGTAGTCGCCAAGATATTCGCTAAAGCGACGTTCTTTTCGGATTACCGCCACCTGTTGCCTCAGGTAAAACATCCTGCTGTTATTCTGCAGAGTGAGCAGGATACGCTGGCCAATCCTAAGGTTGGTGATTATATGCGTGACCATATGCCGGATAGTACACTGCGCCTGCTGGCAAGCCATGGTCACTGCCTGCATATGACGCACCCTGAACTTGTTCTTCAAGAAATCAACGCCTGGCTGCGTTCTTAACGCGCTATCGAGGCAACGTCGCCGCGCTTTACCAGGCGCTATTCACTGGTCAGCCGTTATGTCGCTCAAGTATCTCTAGAAAGCGCGTTTGGGCCGCGGGCGGCAATGATTCAGGTAGGTCTGCTTGCGTAGCGGCGGTATCGCCGACCTGAATCAGCATAACCATGCCCATGGTGTAGTGTGGCGAGCATTTGATGCCCCAGATGCCCTCGGCATCGAAAGTGACGTCTACCTCTTTGCCGATATTACTGACGAACGCTTCGCCGCCTTCCGGCATCATGCCCTCGATCGATGCCACGTTATGGCCTGGCGCAGAGGGTACAAAGCGAACGGTATCGCCGGGCTGTATCGCCAAGTAATCCGGTGCGTAGGGCATGGGCCCGGTGTCGTTGCGATTGAGCATCTCGACAATATGTGTCTCGGCCTGCGCAGCCAATGGGAAAAGGGCAAGCAGAACCATGATTCGAAGCAGTATCTTCATCACAAAATCCTTTTATAAAAGACAAAGCGCCCCGTAGACGGGGCGCAGTATGGAATAGCCACTGTATCAGTGGGTTAGATCAAAATCGGCAAGCTGGTCAGCGAGCACTTCCAAGGCAAAGATTGACCTGACCGAGGGATCCAGTGCGTGCGCATCAATCGCGATAATACGCTCCTGCTGAACGGCTTCGGTCTCGCGGGTAACGGGGTCGGATGCCAGAAACTCACGCTTGGCGGCAATATCATCGGCCGGGAAGCGGCGCCGGTCCATGCGCGCGGCGGCAATAAAGGTAGGGTTGCTCCTGGCAATGGTTTCCCAGCCAACGGTCGGCCACTCTTCTTCTGCAGTCACGACGTTGGTGATCCCCAGCCTGTTCATCAGCCAGTCGGGCACACTGTTGACACCTGCTACATAAGGATCGATGGCCATGTCGGCGGAGGAGTACCAAAAAACACCGGTGATATCATCGGGCAGATCCAGCGCTTCGGCTTTCTCTACGGCCGCAGCTTCGCGCGCCTTTAGCTCAGCAATCACTTGATCGCTACGTTCGGTCACGTCAAAGAGCTGGGCTAGCGTGTCAATGCTTTCGTAAATCAACTCGGTATCGAAGAGCGTCGAGCGGGCGCCATCCATGCTTTGTTGATTGCTTTTGCCGATGCAGTCTGTGGGCATGATCCAGCTGGGGATCCCCAAATCCTCAAACATCTCTGGTGTGCCAACCACGCCTGCCGGGCCAATCATCCACTCATAGGCCGAGACGACCAGATCAGGCTTTTTGGCCACCACACTCTCGTAACTGGGCGCATCGTTGGAAAGACGCTCAACGGTGGCGTCAACGTCTGCAAACTCATCCAGCACCGGGTTGATCCACAGCGCTGTGCCCTCCAGCTTATCGGCAAGGCCCAGCATATACAGGATTTCGCTGGGTGCCTGGCCGATGCTTACGACCCGTTCAGGGGGCTTTTCCAGCGTGATCTCGTGGCCGCAGCTTTCAAGCGTCAAGGGGTAATCGGTAGCGGCGTAAGCTGCGTTTCCCAGCACAAGGCTGGCGACAGCCGCCGTGGTCAATTTCAACATCATGTACACTCCCGTGCATGATGAGCAGGCCGTTGGAACAGCAAAAAACTGAGCCGACCCGCTCGATGAAGGTTAGGGTGTCGGCAGGTCTCCTGACTGACGGGTCGTCGCTAGCTCACCTTCCCAGACATAGTGTCCAGTGGCATTGTCGAGCATCGCTCGCCGCCTACAGTTGCGGGGGCAGTTCCGTTTCGCGGCCAGGCGCGGCGGATTCTCTGTTAGGTTCTCGAAAGAACACCGACCCGGGGTATTCTAGGGCGTAACGATGGCACTTAACATTGTTAAAAATAGCCTTGGCTCACCGCTTCCTGGTTGCGAGAAAAGGGTGTAGTGCCTAACTTGAGGGAGACTGCTAGGAGCAAGGATGCCATGGCGAATCATTTCCCTTCTTCCAATATTGATACGAAACGCTCGCTATGGGCAGCCGTGCTGTTGGGTACTGGCGTAATGGCGGCCGTCGATGAAATAGTCTTTCACCAGTTGCTTCAATGGCATCATTTCTTTGATTTTGGTACGCCAACGTTTGGGATTATTTCGGATGGGCTACTGCATGCCTTCGAGCTACTCGCCATTGTGATAGGCGTATTCATGCTGCTTGACCTTTCCCAGCGCAAGCGCCTGACAATTCCCTGGGCCAAGACGGGCTTCTTTTTAGGTATGGGCGGTTTCCAGCTTTTTGATGGCCTGATCAACCACAAAATTTTGCGCCTGCATCAGATTCGCTATGGGGTCGATCCACTGCTCTACGACGTGGTGTGGAACGGTGCGGCAATAGTGCTTTTGCTTGTGGGTATCGGGTTTTATCGCCGTGCCAAGCGTCTTGGGCATCGCTAGACATGCACGTTCACGACCATACCCATGCCGCGCAAGGGGGATTGCTTGATTGGCTACCGTTGGCGCTGATTGTTTTAATCACGCTGGCGTATCTAGCGGCGGCTTATGCCCAGCGTCATAAAGCGGCTGGTTGGAGCGGTTGGCGGAGTAGCTTTTTTACCTTAGGCAGCCTGTTGCTTGCCATCGCGGTGGCGCCCCCATTAATGGCCTGGGCGCACCATGATCTGGTGGGCCATATGAGCCTGCATTTGTTGATCGGCATGTTGGCGCCGCTTGCCTGGGTCTTGGCCGCGCCCATCACTTTACTATTACGCACGTTGCCGCAGGCAGGTGGCAGGCGTGTAGCCGCCTTACTGCAGAGCCGGTTCGTGCGCTTCGTCTCCCACCCCGTCAGCGCGCTTATACTCAATATCGGCGGTATGTATGTGCTTTATCTCACGCCGCTGTATAGCGCATCGCTAGATAATCAAGCACTTCACTATTGGATACATGTGCATTTTCTGGTGGCGGGGTATCTTTTCTGCTGGACGATTCTGGCTGAGCCCGATGTGTCGCCCCATCGGCTGAGCCTGCGTTTTCGGCTAGGGGTACTGTTTGCGTCTATCGCTACCCACAGCCTGCTGGGCAAGCTTATGTACGGCTACGCTTGGCCACGTGGCACCGACCATTCGCTTGAGGAAATACAGGCCGCCGCCCAATTGATGTATTACGGCGGCGACCTGGCGGAAGTGCTGTTGGCGGTTGTACTGCTAACGCTTTGGTTGCGCAAGCCGGTCGAACGGCGTGAGGGGTTGTTCAAAAGTGCCGAACGCGACATAAGTCGCGTCGGAGTCAATACATAGATGCGTAAAGACTATTAAGCGCCCTTGGACGCCGCCAGCACATACAAGAACTCAAGCCCCAGCGTTGCCGCGGCAAGCGAGGTAATGTCGCCGTGATCGTAGGCTGGGTTAACCTCGACAACATCCATGCCCACCAGATCCATACCCACCAGACCGCGAACGACCTTGAGCAGCAGGTCGGTGGACATGCCGCCGCATACCGGCGTGCCGGTGCCCGGTGCAAAAGCAGGGTCGAGGCCGTCGATATCCAGGCTGACGTAGGCCGGGTGATGGCCCACGCGGGCGCGGATTTTTTCGAGCACGGCTTTGGGGCCGTTATCGTTTACCCAGTCGGCATCCAGCACTTCATAAGGGTGGTTGTGGCGGTCATAGCTTGTGCGAATGCCGATCTGCAGCGAATGCTCGGGCACAACCAAGCCTTCTTTAAGGGCGTGGTGGAAAATGGTGCCGTGATCAAAGCGCGTGCCCTGCTCGTAGGTATCAGTGTGGGCATCGAAGTGAATCAGTGCCAGCGGGCCGTGTTCGCGGGCATGGGCGCGCAGAAGCGGCAGGCTGATATAGTGGTCGCCGCCCAGGGTCAGCATCTTTTTACCCGCGCTGAGCCAGCGGTTGGCATGGTTTTCCAGGTTATCCACCAGGCTTTCTGGCTCACCGTAGGCGTAGTCCAGGTTACCTGCATCGCACACGCCAAGACGTTCTTCGAGCGCAAAATCCCACGGCCAGCGTTTGCCTTCCCAGATCAGGTTGGCCGTGGCCTGGCGAATGGCGTTCGGCCCCATGCGAGTGCCCGCCCGGCCTGAACATGCCAGGTCAAAGGGCACGCCGCTGATCACGACATCTGCATCGGTCGCTTTAGGATCGGTGGCCTTGGCCACGTTCATGAAAGTCGAAATAACATCACCAAACAGGCTGGGCATGATGGGTGTCTGGGTCACCGGCGGACTTCTCCTTGAGCACAAGATCGCGTAAGCCACGCGATGAGGAAGCGACCATAAATAATTTCCAGCAATAAATTAAATGAATGTTTAGAATTAAATCATTCGCTATATAAATAATGGCTAACTACGGACATTTATGAGCGCGTTGCGCCACTTTGATTTAAACCTGCTGCGCGTTTTCGAGATGCTGATGCGCGAGCGCCACGTTACGCGGGCCGCCGAAAAGCTGCACTTGAGCCAGCCAGCCTTGAGCCATGCGCTGAAGCGGCTGCGTGAGTCGCTGGATGACCCGTTGCTAGTGCGTACCGAGAACGGCATGCAGCCGACCCCCAGGGCGCTGGCGCTTTTGCCGGTGGTACAGCAGGCGCTGGCCATGTTGCAGGAGGGGCTGGCCCCGCCGGCTTCATTCGCGCCTGCCAGCAGTTCGCGTCGCTTTACCCTGGCCACCACTGATTACTTTGAGGAAGTCATGTACCCCGGCTTTTTAAGCCAGCTTTTGACTTATGCGCCGGGCATCAGTTTTTCCATTGAACTGATTACCCCGGAGGCGTTGAGCGAAGGGCTCGAGAGCCGCCAGATCGATATGGTGGTAGGGCTGGATAGCCAGGAGGAGCTGCCCGGCGGCGTGCTGCAGGCACCCTGGATGCACGAAGAGCTGGTATGCCTGGCGGCCACGCACAATCAAGGCGTGGGCGAGGCGCTCGACATTCAGCAGTTTGCCCGGATGTTGCACGTGGAGCTTGCCGATATCAGCGGGCTGCGGCCCAGCAATATCGACAGCTGCCTGATTCAGCACGGGCTCGCGCGCCGGGTGATCTCGAAGAACCTCAACTACATTGCAGCCGCGCGCGTGGTCGCACTGACGGACGCCATCATGACCCTGCCGCGACAGATGGCCGAGCGGTTTATCGCCATGCTGCCGGTGCGGCTGGTAGAGCCGCCCGAAGAGCTTCCCGCGCTCAACATGACGCTGATTCAGCACGCCCTGTATGCCAATGAGCCTTCCATCGCCTGGCTCAATCAGCAGTTGATCGATTTTGCCTGGGATTTCAACGGGCAGGCCTGAGCGAAAAGTGGCCTTCGTCTTGCTTGATAAACCGGGCGGCCGCGAATCGTCTTGGTCGGGCAATCGGCTTACACTGAAGATATGCCTATTGCTTTATAACGACGGCTTTTCATAACCACTAGTCTTCATAAAAACTACTTTTCATAACAACGCCAAACACCATCAAGGAGTTACCGATGTCGCTGAAGGTTCTGGTCATTGGGGCAGGAATGGGCGGTTTGAGCGCTGCGCTGGCACTCCAGCAGCAGGGCCACCGCGTCACCGTCATGGAGCGGGTGGAAGAGATGCGCCCGGTGGGGGCGGCTATTTCGCTGTGGTCCAACGGCGTCAAGGTGATGCACCAACTAGGCCTGGGTACGGCCATCGAGCGCTTGAGCGGCGATATGCAGCGCATGCGCTACCTGAGCCATGATGGTCATCTGCTGAGCGATTTCTCGCTGGTGCCGCTTTATGAAGACGTCAAGCAGCGTGCCTGCCCCATCGCCCGCGCCGCCCTGCAGCAAACGCTGTTTGACGCGGTCGGCGCCGAGCACATCGAGCTTGGCCAGCACTGCGTGGATTACACGAGCGACGCTCGCGGCGTGACAGCCACCTTTGCCGACGGCCGCAAGGTTGAAGCGGACCTGCTGGTCGTGGCGGATGGCACCCACTCCCGGCTGCGCAACAAGATCGTGGGTCGCGCCGTCGAGCGCCAGTACGTGGGCTATGTGAACTGGAACGTACGCGTACCCGCAACGGATGCGCTCGCCCCGCTGGACAGCTGGGATCAGTACGTGGGCGAAGGCAAGCGCGTGTCCCTCATGCCCATGGGCACCGGGGGCAACAGCGAAGGGCAAGAGGAGTTCTACTGCTTCTTTGATGTGCCGCTGCCCGCGGACACCCCCAACGACCCCGCCCGTTACAAAGAGGAGCTGCGCGAGCACTTCACGGGTTGGGCCCGCCCCGTGCAGGCGCTGATCGAGCACGTTGACCCGGCGCGCATGGCGCGGGTCGAGATTCATGACATTGAGCCGCTGGAAATTCTGACCGATACCCGCGTGGCCTTGCTGGGTGATGCCGCCCATGGCATGGCGCCCGATTTGGGCCAGGGCGGCTGCCAGGCTATGGAAGATGCCTGGGTATTGGCCCAGGTAGTTCAAAAGGCCCTTGAAGATGTGCCAACGCCGAATGAGGCGCTGCGCCAGGCGCTGGATAATTACAATACGGCGCGCGTTAAGCGGGTTGGGGAGATCGTGGCAAGAGCGCGCCAGCGTGCGGAAATGATTCACGGCCACACCCCGGCGCTAACCCAGGCGTGGTATGCCGAACTGGGCCAGGAGGATGGCCAGGGCGTTCGTGAGGGAATCAAAAAGACCATTCTAGGCGGCCCTTTAGGCTAAAGTGCCAAGGTAATGGCGGCCGAGATAAAAGCGCGGGTAAAGACAATAAAGGCGCCTAAAAAAATGGCGTGCTGTTATCCAGCACGCCATTAATATGAACGCCTAACGCCTAACGCCTAACGCCTAACGCCTAACGCCTAACGCCTAACGCCTAACGCCTAACGCCTAACGCCTAACGCCTAACGCCTAACGCCTAACGATCAGTAAATAAAACGCACGTAAATATAGCCCAGCGATAGCAGTGCCAACGTGGCAATTGCCAGCCAACTCCAGGCGTTGATCAGCTTGGAGGGGCGCAGCGTCAGCGGCACCGTCGAGCCATTGGCCGTCAGGTGATTGAGCGTGGCAAGAATGGGGCTGATCAGAAATGCCACTACCATCACGAAATCCATGAACAGCCGGAAGCTGCCCATCAGGGTGTAGAGAATCACGATGGCCAGCAGCGAAAGGCCGATCATGCAGGCCAGAAACGCCCGGCTGCCTTCTATGCGGCGCGTCTCTTCGCCATCGTTTTCCGCCCGGGTAAAGGTGTAGTACGAGGCGGTGATCATGCGCGGAAAACCGTCCAGCACGGTCAAGAGCGTCGTCAGCATCACGGTAAACGCGGAAATACCTACTACCACGCCGCTCCACTCACCCAACGTGCTGGTGTACAAACTGATGACCTGGCTGGCAAAACCCACGGCGCCATCGGCAGGAGTGATGCCCTGGCTGTGCATGACGCCCGCGCCCATGATCACGAAACAGGCGGCGAGTACGGCGGCACCGATATAGCCAATGTTGAAATCGATTTTTTCAGCGGCGGTATCGCTGCGCACGCCCTGGTTCTTGTTGCGCGCCTCGGACCACAGCGAGTTCATGATCGCGAGCGTTATATCCGACGGCATCAGGCCGAGCACCGCCACCAGGGTAATGAAGGTCGCCGTGCTCCACAGTGGCGATACTGCCGTTGCCGGATAGAGCGTCCAGTCGACCAGCGGCACGGCGGCAAGCGCTGCGAACACGGTGGTCACGCTCAGGATGACGATAAACACCTTGTTGACCCAATCCAGCAGCTTGTAGCCGCCGACAAAGGTGAGCGCGCAGCACAGCGCAATCAATATCACCGCCACGGTGGGCGGGCTCAGGCTCAGCGGCACGATACTGCCGGCAAGGCCTGCGGTGGTAATCGCAATGGCGGCGATGATGATCGCGGTCACCGGGATCTGCACCAGCGCGAACAGCGCTACCACGGATTTGCCGAACGTCTGGCGATACCCTTCGATCAACGACTTGCCGGTTACGCTGACGTAGAACGGGCCGAAGAAGAACGACGGATATTTGAGCAGCACGGCAAGCAGGATAAACCCCAGTAGGCCGATGCCGTATTCCGCCCCGGCACGCGTCGACTGAACGACGTGCGAGGTGCCGATGGCCGCCCCGGCAAACAGAAAACCGGGCCCGAGAGCCGCGAGGTATTTGGCATACACTGATTTGGCCGGCGCCGTCAGCGTACTGGATTCTTGAGGGGGCATGGCAGGTTCCTTGTGAGCGGGATTCGGTTGATTCTGGTTATTATTTTCGCGTGAACAGCGTTTTGGGGGCGCTATGTTAGCTCAGTCGGGGGCTGCTTTCCTATTGCGCAGGGTTATCCTGAGTAACTAAAACCGCTGACGGTGGCGCCTGCATGTCACGTCTACATGACAACCCACATTGCTTGCCCCAGGTCAGGCGCGCAGCTGATATGTATTTATTGCGCCTTTCTGAGTCTGTACTGGAAAGGCTTGGCAAGGCATAGTCGTACCGGCCAGACTGGCGATTGCCAGCCGGGCCAAGTGCAGGATGATAAAACGCTCAAGAGGCCAACCATGTTAACTGTTTTTATCTATTTGATGATTTTCGTGGGCGTGACCGCCGCGCTGTATCAGGTCTACGAGGTCAACTACAACATCAACTTCGCCAATGACCTGAAGCTTTCAGGCGCCGAGAAGGCGCATCTGGACGAGCTGGCGCAAAAGGCCGAGGGGGCGAAAGCGGGCGGTGACGCCAGTGCCTTCAACCAGGCGGTCGCACGCATCTTTGGCCCGAACCTTGATCCGCACCTCGTACTGCGGGCGTTTTCCGAGGAGAAGTTGAGCACCTACGCCATTCCGCTAGTACGCCGCCGCAAGCGGCTCGAAAAAGGCCGCGAAGCGAGCCTTCGCCACCTGCCCAGGCACAATATTCGCGTGCTGATGATTTCGCTGGTGATCGTGAACAGCATGCTGGCGCAGTTTCTGGGCGGGATGAGTATCTTTACGCTGCTTTACCCGGCTACATCGCCCGCGTTTACCTGGCTGAATTCGCCGGCCATCCTGATGCTGCTGACCTTTGTGCTGATCGCGGCCTCCCACGGCATTTCACGGTTTGATATGTATCGGCACGACCTGTATCAAATCGGCGAGCTGATGCGCCAGACCCCGGAAGGCCACCACCTGCAAGGCCAAACTGCTTAAACGCTAGAACGAGGCGAGCATCTGGCCGAGCAGCGCCATGGCCTCTTCGCTGCGCGGCGTCCAGGGGTGGCCGTAGCTCAAGCGTGCGCAGTGGCGATACCCCTGCGTTGCGGAAAAGATGGGTCCCGGCGCAATGCTGATGCCCTGCTCGCGGGCCATGTGAAAAAGACGCAGCGAATCGACCTGCCTGGGAAATTCAAACCATAGAAAGTAGCCACCCGCCGGGCGCGTGGCCCGCGTACCCGCAGGGAAGTAGCGGGCCGCTGCATCCAGCATGTGCCCCTGCTGAGCTTCCAGGGCGTAGCGCAGCCGGCGCAGGTGGCGATCATAGCCACCGTGCTGCAGGTAGTCGGCAATGGCCACCTGGGCGGGCACCGAGGGCGAGATGGTGGTCATCAGTTTCAGTCGCGAAATGGCCTCCGCGTAGCGCCCACCCGCCACCCAGCCCACCCGGTAACCCGGCGCCAGGCACTTGGAAAACGACCCGCAGTGAATCACCAGTCCCTCGTCATCGTAGTGCTTCACCGGCGCGGGCGGCGTGGTGCCAAAGTAGAGTTCGGCGTAGACATCATCTTCGATCAACGGCACCTGATGCTGCTTGAGCAGGGTGTAGAGCGCCTGCTTCTTGGCATCGCTCAGGCTCGCACCTAGCGGGTTCTGCAGGTGGCTCATGAACCAGCAGGCCTTGATGGGATAGCGGGCCAGGCTTTCCGCCAGGGCGTCCAGGTCGATCCCCTCACGAGGATGCACGGGAATCTCCACCGCCTTGAGCTTCAGGCGTTCAAGCACCTGAAGGCTTGCGTAGAAGGCGGGCGACTCGATGGCGACAAGATCCCCCGGAGACGTGACGCACTGAAAACCCAGGTTCAGCGCTTCCATGGCGCCGTTGGTAATCACCAGCTCCTGCGGCGGCAGATGCACGCCGGTCAAGCGATAGCGCAGGGCGATCTGGCGGCGCAGGTCCGGGTCGCCGGCGGTCATGTCGGCAATGATGGCGTCGGCCGGCAGCGCCCGCAGCCCCTTGGTCATGCTGCGTGCCAGGCGCGGCAGCGGAAACAGTTCAGGGCTTGGAAATGCGGAGCCAAAGGGCACCGTGTCGCTATCCTGGAGCGAGCCCAGCACCGAAAAGACCAGCTCGCTGACCGCAATGTCCGCGGTTTCCTGAACGCACGGATTCATCTCGGGCTCGGTGAGCAGCCGCGGGGCCTGTTCGCGCACGAAATAGCCCGAGCGCGGCCGCGCCACGATCAGCCCCTGGTTCTCCAGCAGGTAGTACGCCTGAAAAACGGTCGAAGGGCTGATAGCGTAGTGGCGGCTGGCCTGGCGCACCGAGGGCACGCGCTCCCCCGGCGCCAGCACGCCGCTGCGAATCAGCTCGGAAATCTCGTCGGCAAAGCGTTCGTAGCGTTTCATGGTTGTCAGCCGCCTAAAACAGGCCTTGAGGATACGCTAACGGCGGCCGAAAACCGACTTCCAACGCTATAGCTGGCTGATAATCAGCGCTGCATTGACGCCGCCAAACCCAAACCCGTTGCACAGCACATGCTGAGTGGGCTGGGTGCGCGTTGTCAGCGGGATAAAGTCCAGATCCTGCATGTCTTCATCGCAGTGGGTCAGGTTGAGCGTGGGCGGCAGATGGCCGGTGGTGGCGGCCAGCGCTGAAAAGATACTCTCGATACCGCCCGCGGCGCCCAACAGGTGGCCCGTTGCCGACTTGGTGGAAGAGATAGGAATGTTCGCTAGAGTGCTACCAAACACGCGGCGTAGGGCCGCAATTTCTGCCCGGTCGCCTACCGGAGTCGAGGTGGCGTGGGCATTGATATAGCCGATTTCCTCGGCAGATATCCCGGCCATTTTAAGCGCTGAATGAATCGCCGCAGCGGCGCCGTTACCATCATCCGGCCCGGCGGTAATATGGTAGGCGTCGGCACTGGTGCCGTAGCCGCTGATCACCGCCAGGGGCGTAGCGCCGCGCGCTTGTGCATGCTCAAGTGTTTCAATCACCAGTAGGCCCGCACCTTCGCCCATCACAAAGCCGTTACGCGTCGCGTCAAAGGGGCGCGACGCGCTTTCTGGCCGTTCGTGCTCGGTGGAAAGCGCTTTAAGCGCGTTAAAGCTTGCTAAAGACAGTGGGTCGATACACGCCTCGGCGCCGCCCACCAAGGCAACGTCAGCTTCACCGCTACGAATTAAGCGCATGCCGTCGCCAATCGCCTGAAGGCCCGCCGCACACGCCGTCACCGGGCAGCCCAGTGGGCCCTGAAAGCCGTAGCGAATTGACAGATTGCCCGCGGCCATATTGGCCAGAAACGCCGGTACGGTAAAGGGTGATACCCGGCGATAACCTTTCTGCTGTAACGTTTGCTGCGCTTCGGTGATCGTCGGGAAGCCGCCAATGCCTGAGCCGATGATGGTTGCCGTAGCGCGTCGTTGAGCTTCAGCCGTAGGCTGCCAGCCTGCCTGCTCAAGAGCCTCTTTTGCTGCCGCCATGGCGTAAAGGCTGAACAGATCCAGCTTGCGGCGCTCTTTAACGTCTGCGATATCATCCAGACGCAGGCCCGCTTCGGGATCATCAGTTGAATGTGCAACGGCCCCGGCAATTTTGATCGGAATGGCGTCGGTATCAAAGCGCGTGATCTGGCTAATACCCGAGCGGCCTTCGATCAGGCGCTGCCATGTTGTCTTGACGTCGCACCCTAAGGGGCTGACCATACCCATGCCAGTGATAACAATAGGTGAATGCATAGCGACTCCTCAGTGCTTTAAATAAGCTAACGCTAGCATTACGCATTATATGATCAAGATAATATTTAGCGGCACCATTTAGCTAGCAGTGCCATGACGAGGTAAACATGCCTTATCCTAAAAGCCACAAGGCAAAAACCCGAGAGCGGATTCTGTCTTCAGCGACAGAGCTGTTTAGTCGGTATGGGTTCAACAAAGTGTCTATTGGTCAGGTAATGACGCTGGCTAAAATGACCCACGGCGCTTTTTATGCCCATTTTGCCTCTAAAGAAGCGCTCTATGATGCCTCTGTGCGTAAGACCCTAGACGGCAGTCGCGCAGCACGGCTGGTCAAAGGGCCGCTCTCCCTGCAGCATCTCACCGAGCTTGTGTCCAACTACTGGAATCTGCAGGAACTTGAGCGTAAGCAGCAGCCGGGGCCTGAAGCGGTGCTGTTTAACGAGATAGGCAGCGAAAAAGCCGAAATCCGCACCATGTTTGAAGCCTCGTATTTAAGCATGAAGAAAATGCTCGAAACGCGCCTGCTCGCGCTGAGCAAGCTTAAACAGCTGCCCTTTGCCAATGACCGCACTGTTATTGCCGATAAGTCGCGGGTTATTTTGGCATCACTGGTGGGCGCCGTCGCCATTGCCAAGAGCTTGCCGGGCGAGGAAGAACGCCAGCACGTATTGATGGCCACCCAGCGTCAGATCTTGTTAATGCTTGGCGTGAGTGAAGGCGACGCCGAAGGGATGCTGCAACGCGTGATGGCCCAATAGCCACGAGCATGTGTAAAGCCATTTTACCAAGCATTACGCTCGCCAGCGCTCAGGCAGCGTTTCCGTCAAGAACTGGCTAAATGCGCGAACTTTGGGGGTTAATTCCCGACGATGCCTCACGCAGAGATAAAACTCCAACGGTTCGATCTCAACCTGCGCGTCGGCCTCAAGCGCAGAGGTAATCGTTTCTGACGTCACCGGTTTTTGGGTAAAGAGCGCCACCAGCTTGCCATTCGCAATAAGCGGCTCTGCGATAAACGCTGCTAATCGAGTGATCCCACCACCTTCAACCGCCATCTGCGCGAGTGCATCAATGTCATCGCTGATCATGCGCGCGTTTACCGGTGCATCAAAGCGTATTCCGTTACGCACAAATCCCCAGCCGAGATAACGTCCGTCCAGCGGAAAGCGGAACACCAGGCAGTCATGCTCTTTTAGCTGCTCCAAAGTACGCGGGTGGCCGGCGCGTCTAGATAGCTGGGGGCTGCGCAAAACAGTGACGGTACGCGAGCAATCGGGCGCGCAACCAGCCCATCTTCCAGGGCGTGGCGGATTCTAATGCTGGCATCTACCGACTCCGCAATATGGTCCACGTTTCTGTCCGCGATATTGAGTTCAACCGTAAGATCCGGATAGCGCCGGTTAAATGCCGGAATCATGGGCGCCAGAATATGCCGGGCAAATGCGCCGGTGGAAGCAATACGCAAGCGGCCTTTAGGCGCCGAATTGAGCGCATTGACCGCTTGGCTGGCAAGCTCCAGCTCCTGTACCAGTTCGCGCACTTTGGCGTAATAAGCCGAGCCGTTTTCCGTTAACGCCAGGCTGCGCGTGGTGCGAGTGAGTAAACGCACGCCAAGGTGGTTTTCTAATCGGCTGATATTTTGACTGGCAGCGGCGGGGGAAATCCCCAGCAGGCGGGCGCCACCAGCAATAGAGCCCGCTTCAACAGCTTTTACGAAGCTTTCAATACCGCGCAGGGCAACCATAAGTTAAACCATGTTGTTAAAAATAATTCGTAAGTTTAGCTTATTGCTCTGTTCATAAGGGATAGGCTTCTGCCTCCCTTAAGAGCGCTGTAAAGTGCCTACCTGCTTTTCAACGAACAGGTAGGCTTCAATGACACAACGACAGTTCCCCGAACAGCGTATTCTGGCCGCGCGCAAGCTGCATCCTCGTTTTACGCCGGTCGTCTTTGCTTTATATATGTCGACGGTGATGGCGTTTTTAATGACGCTAATTATTACCGCGGTTAATGCGGGGATGAGTGACGATTATTTCAGTCAGGTGTGGCACGCCTACCGCGTGGCCATGCCCAGTGCCTTTATTTGTATTTTGATGGTGCGCCCACTAGTGGCTCGCCTTGTTCAGCTAACCATTAGGTCGCATTGAGATAATTATCCAGGGTACTTTTTGCTCATACTGGTGCTTCCCTGTAATGACGTATTGAGAAAGCTCATGACCTACCTGCATCAAAGGTTGAATAGCTTTTATCCAAGGCTGCGTGAGAATCTATAACGTTTGAGTGAGGGCGGGGCACCGAGATCAGCCGCCAACAACTAAAGCCAATAGCCCACTTTTTAAACAGTAGGGAGTACCCGTGTGAGAATAGGCGCACCTAAGGAAACGAGCCGGGGCGAAGCGCGTGTGGCGCTTACCCCGGAAAGTGCCAAGCAGATCCAAAAGCTGGGCCATGAGTGCCTGATCGAAACAGGCGCAGGACTAGCAGCGGGTTTTAACGACGATACTTACCGTGATGCTGGCGTGACCGTGGTGGATAGCGCGGACGCTCTTTGGCAGGACGCTGAGGTGGTCATTAAGGTCCGTGAGCCCTCTGATAGCGAGGCTGCGCGACTGCGCGAAGGCCAAACGCTGATTGCGTTTTTCTGGCCCGCGCAAAATGAAGCCCTGCTGGAGAAATGCAAAGCACAGGGCGCCAGCGTGATCGCCATGGACATGGTGCCGCGTATCTCCCGGGCCCAGAAGATGGACGCGCTGTCTTCCATGGCCAATATCGCTGGTTACCGTGCGGTGATCGAGGCGGGTAATAACTTTGGCCGCTTCTTTACCGGGCAGGTAACCGCTGCGGGTAAAGTGCCGCCGGCTAAAGTGCTGGTGATTGGCGCAGGCGTGGCCGGGCTTGCGGCCATTGGTACCGCCACCAGCCTGGGTGCCGTGGTGCGTGCCTTTGATGTACGCCCCGAAGTCTCCGAGCAGATCGAGTCGATGGGTGCTGAGTTCTTGTTCCTGGATTTTGCAGACAGCGAAGACAGCCAGGATGGTTCGGAAAGCGGCGGTTATGCCTCGCCTTCAAGCCCTGAGTTTCGCGAAAAACAGCTGGCTTGTTTCCGCGAACAGGCGCCCGACGTGGACATTGTCATCACTACCGCCCTGATCCCCGGACGCCCGGCGCCCAAGCTGTGGCTTGAGGATATGGTTGCGGCCATGAAGCCCGGCTCGGTGATTATCGATCTTGCCGCTGAAAAAGGCGGTAACTGCGATTTAACCCAGCCCGATGAGCGCGTCGTCTCCGATAACGGCGTGATTGTGGTCGGCTATACCGACTTCCCCTCGCGCATGGCGACGCAGTCATCTTTGCTGTATGCCACTAATATTCGCCATATGCTGACCGATTTAACGCCTGAGAAAGATGGCGTAATCAATCACAACATGGACGATGACGTGATTCGTGGCGCGACGGTAACTCACCAGAACGAAGTGACCTTTCCGCCGCCCCCGCCCAAAGTAAAAGCGATTGCCGCGGCCAAACCGAAGAAGAAAGAAAAAGAGCCGACGCCCGAAGAGAAAAAAACCACCGAGGCCGCTGCGTTCAAGGCCCAGACCAAGCGCCAGGTCGGCATATTGGCGATCGGCGGTGCATTGATGCTGCTGCTCGGTCAAGTCGCGCCCGCGTCTTTTATGCAGCACTTTATTGTCTTCGTGTTGGCGTGCTTTATCGGCTTCCAGGTGATCTGGAAAGTCAGCCACTCGCTGCATACGCCGCTGATGGCGGTGACCAATGCGATCTCCGGCATCATTATTTTGGGGGCGATTTTACAGATTGGCTCAGGCAGCGCGGTGGTTAGCGTACTGGCGGCTATTTCGGTACTCATCGCAACAATCAATATTGTGGGTGGCTTCCTGGTGACACGCCGGATGCTAGCCATGTTCCAAAAATCCTGAGCGGCGGAGAAACGATATGTTAGGTCAAGGATTCGTATCTGCCGCGGCGATTGCGGCAAGCGTTTTGTTTATTTTATCGCTGGGCGGGCTTAGTAATCAGGAAAAAGCCAAGCGCGCCGTGTGGTACGGCATTGTGGGCATGGCCGTCGCGGTATTTTTCACCGCCTTAGGGCCGGGCATTGGCGGCTATTGGTGGCTGATCCCGATGATGATTATCGGCGCAGGTATCGGTACCTATATGGCGGGCAAGGTCGAAATGACCGAAATGCCCCAGCTGGTGGCCGCCCTGCATAGCTTTGTGGGTTTGGCGGCGGTATTTGTAGCCTGGAGTGCGGATCTGGAGCGCCGCCGGGTGCTGGCCGCGCGCGCTGCCGACGGCGTGATGCAAGAGTTTTCGGCGTTTGCCGCGCTGGTGGCCACCAAGGCGCCGGATGAGCTAACGTTTTTGCAGATTGAGGTGGTGCTGGGCATCTTTATCGGCGCGGTCACCTTTACAGGCTCGGTGATTGCCTTTGGCAAGCTGGCGGGTAAAGTCGACGGCAAACCGCGCCAGCTGCCTGGTGGGCATTTACTCAATGCTGGTGCTGCAGTGCTTTCACTGCTGTTGGCGGTGCTTTATCTCAACGGCGCAGGCTTCTGGACGTTGATTGTGCTGGCTGCACTGGCTTTCTTCATCGGCTATCACCTGATCATGGGGATTGGCGGTGCTGATATGCCGGTCGTGGTCTCGATGCTCAACAGCTACTCCGGCTGGGCGGCGGCGGCTATCGGTTTTACACTCGGAAACGACCTGTTGATCGTGACGGGTGCGCTGGTGGGCTCCTCCGGGGCCATTCTTTCCTACATCATGTGCAAGGCGATGAACCGCAACTTCGTTAACGTGATCCTGGGTGGCTTTGGTGGAAGCACGGGGCCAGCGGCGGAAATCGAAGGCGAGCAAGTGGCGATTGATGCCGGCGGTGTGGCCAGTGCCCTGAACGATGCCGATAGCGTGGTGATTGTGCCGGGTTACGGTATGGCCGTGGCGCAAGCGCAGAGTGCGGTCAGCGATCTGGTACGCAAGCTGCGTGCGGCGGGCAAGAACGTACGCTTTGGTATCCACCCGGTGGCGGGGCGCCTGCCGGGGCACATGAACGTGCTGTTGGCAGAAGCCAAGGTGCCTTACGACATCGTATTGGAGATGGATGAAATCAATGACGATTTCACCAGCACCGACGTGGTGATCGTGATCGGCTCCAACGATATCGTCAACCCGGCCGCTGAAGAAGACCCCAACAGCCCCATTGCCGGTATGCCGGTATTGAAGGTCTGGGAGGCCAAGCAGGTATTTATCTGCAAGCGCGGGCAGGGTACCGGCTACTCAGGCATCGAAAACCCGCTATTCTTCAAGGAGAACAGCCGGATGTTCTACGGTGATGCTCGCGATAGCCTGAACGCATTGCTACCGCTAGTCGATTAACGTTCCACAACGTAGTGTAAGCCAACGAGCAGGGCGCCCAAGGGCGCCCTGTTTGCGTTTAATCGGCGCGTCTTGCTCACTGCCATGGTTACCAGGAAATGGCCTTTTCACCTGTGAATTAAAAATTACTATCAAGTTAGTCGCTAAATGCAAATTGTAGCTATAGCTAATGTGCTTTAAAACAGTCCCATGTCAGTGAGTCGTCCGCTTGAGCGTTTTGAAAGCGTCATGTTGAGAGACGTCATTGAGTGTTCCTCTGGTCACGCCAGGGGTAAGAGCAATAAGGGGAAACGAACGCATGAGTGGTAAATGCCCGGTAATGCACGGCGGTAACACAGCCGCCAGCAAGTCCAACACCGACTGGTGGCCTAACGCCCTGAACCTGGACATCCTGCACCAGCACGATACCAAGACGAACCCGCTGGGTGAAGATTTTAACTATCGCGAAGCGCTCGAAACACTGGATGTTGAGGCACTGAAAGCGGACCTTCGCCAACTGATTACCCAAAGCCAGGAGTGGTGGCCAGCCGACTGGGGAAGCTACGTAGGCATGTTTGCCCGGGTTGCCTGGCATGCGGCAGGTTCTTATCGCCTGGCCGACGGACGCGGTGGTGGCGGCACCGGCAATCAGCGCTTTGCGCCGCTCAACTCCTGGCCGGATAACGCCAATACCGATAAAGGCCGCCGCCTGCTGTGGCCGATCAAGAAGAAGTACGGCAACAAAATCTCCTGGGCCGATTTGATGATTCTTTCCGGCACCATGGCCTATGAAGTCGCGGGTTTGAAAACCTTCGGCTTCGCGTTCGGTCGCGAGGATATCTGGCACCCTGAAAAGGACACCTACTGGGGCGCTGAAAAAGAGTGGCTGGCGCCTTCCGACAGCCGCTACGGCGACGTGGCAAAGCCCGATACCATGCATAACCCGCTGGCCGCCGTGCAGATGGGTCTGATCTACGTGAACCCGGAAGGCGTGAACGGACAGTCCGACCCGCTCAAGACCGCCGCCCAGGTGCGTGAAACCTTCAAGCGCATGGCGATGAACGATGAAGAGACGGTTGCCCTGACTGCTGGTGGCCACACCATCGGCAAGTGCCACGGTAACGGCACGCCCGGCGATCTAAGCCCGGAGCCCGAAACGGCTGGCCCCGAGCTTCAGGGCCTTGGCTGGATGAAAACCAAGGGGCGTGGCATTGGCCGTGATACTCTGGTAAGCGGTATTGAAGGCGCCTGGACCAAGAACCCGACGCAGTGGGACATGGGCTACTTCGAGATGCTGTTTGGCCACGAATGGGCGCTGAGAAAATCCCCCGCCGGTGCTTCGCAGTGGGAACCTGTCGACATTAAAGAAGAAGATATGCCGGTAGACGTGGAAGACCCTTCCATCCGCTGCATGCCGATCATGACCGATGCCGATATGGCCATGAAGGTCGACCCAATTTACAACGAAATCTGCCAGCGCTTCATGGCGGACCCGGCGTACTTTGATGATGTCTTCGCCCGCGCCTGGTTCAAGCTGACTCACCGCGACATGGGCCCGAAAGTACGCTACGCAGGCCCGGACGTACCTCAGGAAGACCTGATCTGGCAGGACCCGGTGCCCGCAGGGCCAGCCGACTACGACGTTGACGCCCTGAAAGCGCGTATTGCCGCCAGCGGTTTGAGTATCAGCGATATGGTCAACACTGCCTGGGACAGCGCACGCACTTATCGTGGCTCTGACATGCGCGGCGGCGCCAACGGCGCACGTATCCGCTTGGCACCGCAAAACCAGTGGGAGGGCAACGAACCCGAACGCTTGGCCCGAGTGCTGGCCGTGCTTGAGCCCATCGCCCAGGCAAGTGGCGCAAGCCTTGCCGATACCATCGTGCTGGCGGGCAACGTAGGCATTGAACAGGCGATAAAAGCCGCAGGCTTAAGCGCCACGGTGCCCTTTGCCCCCGGCCGCGGTGATGCAACGGATGAGATGACCGACGCCGAGTCGTTCGAGGTGCTTGAGCCGCTGGCCGACGGCTTTCGCAACTGGCAGAAAGATACCTACGTGGTCAGCCCCGAAGAGATGCTGCTGGACCGTACCCAGCTGCTCGGCCTGACCGCAGCGGAAATGACCGTACTGGTAGGTGGCATGCGCGTATTAGGCACCAACCACGTAGGCACTAATCACACAAACATCAGGCACAGCGTGTTCACCGAGCGCGAAGGCGCACTGACCAACGACTTCTTCGTCAACCTGGTGGATATGGCCAATACTTGGCACCCGGCGGGCGACCATTATGAGATTCGTGATCGTCAAACCGGTCAGGTGAAATGGACCGCCACCCGTGTGGACCTGGTGTTCGGCTCCAACTCGATTCTGCGTGCCTATGCCGAAATTTATGCGCAGGATGATCACGTCGAGAAATTTGCCCGCGACTTTATTGCCGCCTGGACAAAAGTAATGAACGCTGATCGGTTTGATCTAGCGTAACGTCACGCGCCCCAGAAAGGGCGCGTGAGCAGTAAGTACCATTGATGTACCCAGTCTTGCCCGCATCGAAAGATGCGGGCTTTTTTAGGGTAGAAGAAAAGGTTTAAAACGCTTCCCACTCGGGCTCGGCGACGGCCTTTCTGGGCTTGAGCGTTGAAGGCGCAGGGGAGGCGGCCGGTAAGCGAGGGCTGCTTGCTGGGGGAGTAGCGCTTGTGGAGATAGCTAGCGGCTGTGAATCGCCCAAAATAAACTCGCTCATCAACTGAGCCAGGCGCTCGGCGTTGTTACGCATCTGCGCGGCAAGGGAGGCATTCTGGCTAACCATGGAAGCATTCTGCTGCGTCATGGTATCCATTTCCGCAACGGCGGTATTGACCTGTTCGATACCTGCGGTTTGCTCGCGGGCGCCAGCGGTAATTTCACCAATCACGTCAGACACCTGAGTGATGCTGCGATGAATTTCCTGCATCTGCTGGGCGGCAGATTTAACGATATGGTTGCCTTCCTTGGCATGATTAACCGACACATCGATCAGCGCGCGGATATCTTGAGCAGCAGTTGCCGAGCGACTGGCTAGCGTACGTACTTCGTTGGCCACTACCGCAAAGCCGCGCCCCTGCTCACCGGCTCTTGCGGCTTCGACCGAGGCGTTAAGCGCCAGGATATTGGTTTGGAAGGCGATGGAGTCGATCAGGCCGATAATATCGCTGATCTTGTTGGACGACTCGCTGATCGCGCCCATCTTGCTTTCCATCTGGGTCATGGATTCAGTGCCGCGTTTGGAAGCGCCTGCGGCTTCAATCGCCAGGCCATTGGCCTGCTCAGACGCTTGCGACGTGTGCGCCACCGTTGAGTGGATCTCCTCCATAGAGGCGGAGGTTTCCTGGATGTTGGCCGCAGCCTGATCGGTACGTGAGGAAAGCTCATGAGTGCCATCCGCCATGTCGCTGGCACCAGCGAGTACCGTTTGGGCGTTATGGCGCACTTCCTGAAGGGTGCCCTGCATACGCTCAACGAACGCATTGAAACCGCGCGCCAGATCACCGATCTCGTCTTGTGATTTAACCTCCAGACGGCGAGTCAGATCACCCTTGCCCTGAGCAATATCGGCCATGGCACTAGCCGTATGCTTGATTGGCGCAAGCGAGCGGCGTGCCGCATAGGCAACTACCACGAGAAGCAATATCAGCAGCAACCCGCCCGCCAGCAGCAGGGATTTCAGCAAGCTGTTGGTTACGGCGGTAAAAGCGGACATCGGAACGGTCACGCCGACAACCCAGGAGGTACCTTCCACAGGACTCCACATAAGCCGGGTACGTTCGCCACTGGGCATGGTGATTTCACCGGAACCGGGGGCGCCGCTGAGAATTGACTGACTCAGCGCATCCAACCCCTGATACCCCTGAGTGCGGTCGGCGTCGGTATAGTTCAGCGACATGCGATACTCTTCTACCGGGTGGGCAATGACCTGACCCTGGCTGTCAATAAGCCAGCCGTAGCTCCCGTCGCCGACATTGATTGCCGAGGTGATATCAGACACAGCCGCCATGGACACGGTGATGCCGAGTAGCCCTGCGCGATTGCCGCGTTCATCGAAAACGGTATCGACTACTAACGCCGTTGGCAGTCCGCTGACCATGGAGATCACCGGGTCGACAAGCAGGCTATCCTGGCTGCCTTCAGAAATGAGTGTCTTGAAGTAGGAACGTTCCGAGATGTCTAGCGGCACGCCAGCATGGGTTATCGTGTCGCCCGAGGCATTAGAGAAAAAAAGCGACTCGATGGTGCCGCCCGGCGGGTAGCGTTTGGCGAGCCAATCAAGGTGTGAGGCGACAGGAACGTTTTCGGCGAGACGCTCATCCTTGGCCAGCACCGCATTCCAGTTACGGTAACCGTTGATCCAGCGGCCTATCTCGTCGGCGCGTGCCTCAACTTGCCGTGTACCGGCATTGTCGATCAGGTCAGGGATAGCTTGGTTGAGCTGCTGATTGACAATAACGCCGAGAATGACGGCAACAATCAGTAAAGGAAGAGCGACTGCACTCAGCAATTTTTGTGTTAATGATAGATGGGAAAACTTACTCATTTAGAGCCTCAGTAGATAGAAAGATGACCGTCAGGGTCAATGCTAATGCGCGCGTGTTTTTTTTATGGCGCAGAAACAGCTTTAGTTACTGGCGTACGTCTTAATAACGACTGTTTGTGCGCCAACTTGAATGAAATGTTAGTTTTTAACCGGTGCATACCGTGCAGAAACAAATGATTATTCATGCGCTAATAGCGACACTGCACATGCTTCTCCCAGCTTTGACAACCCAAGGTGAATCGTGAAACGAGGCAAGTGGATAATGACCGTTTGGCTAGTGGTACTGCTCAGCTGCGTAGTGCCCTACACCCTTCTGACAAACACTGCAGCCTGGTACGGCAGCTTTCTCTTCTGGGCTTGCGCTGGGCTCGTGGTGATTGCGCTCAATATCTTTATTACCCGGGATTTTAAGGAACACGATCGTGACTGAGGCGATGATCTGGGGGGCCATTGCCCTCTACCTACTGATAGCGGTCGGTATTGCGGTTCTCTCGCGGCAGGGGGCTGCGAACAGTATGTCGGGATATTTCCTGGGTAACCGGCAGATGAACGGATTTGTCTCGGCGCTTAGCTACAGCGCAACCACCTATAGCGCTTTTATGATGGTGGGGCTGGCGGGGCTAACCTACGCCGGTGGCGTCGGCGCGCTGGGCTTTGAAATTATTTATTTTGCAGGCGTTTCCCTGGTAGCTGTTTTCGGTCCGCGTTTTTGGGCTGTCGGCAAAAAATTTGGCTTTGTAACGCCAAGTGAAATGCTTGGGCATCGCTATAACAGTAAGCCTGTCGCCATGGCCGTTGCGATTGCCAGCTGCATCTTTCTGATCCCCTACTCTGCCGTTCAGTTGGCCGGAGTGGGCTATCTTCTGGAAGGAATGACGGATGGCGCCATCACGTTCACCACTGGGGTGGTCATGGCGACGGTAATTGCCGTTTTCTTTTCCTATATTGCCGGTATTCGCTCGGTGATGTGGACCGACTCGTTACAAGCGCTGATGATGATTGTCGCCTCAACGCTGGTCGCTTTTTTGGTCATTCAAGGGCTGGGTGGTTTTAGCGGTCTGTTTGGTACGCTTGAGGCTGAGCATCCCGCTGCCTTGACCGTTCCAGGGCCAGGGCTTTTTAGTCTGGTTACCTTTTTGGGGCTAAGTATTCCCTGGTTCTTTTTTAGCCTTTCCAACCCGCAGGTAAGCCAGCGTCTGTTCATGCCTGCGTCGTTGCCCGCTATGCGCCAGATGCTGATTGGATTTTTGGTGTTTGGCTTTATTTATACGCTGGTGTCAGTGCTCTGGGGTTTCTCGGCACTGGCGGCGTTTCCCGATCTTGCGCGTGCCGATCTCGCCACACCGACGCTTTTGGCCTCTGACTTTGTACCGCCAGTGTTGGGTGTCATTGTTATGATCGGCATCATGGCCGCTGCCGTTTCAACGATCGATTCGATCATGTTAACCCTTGCCTCAATGCTGTCCCGGGATGTCTTTGCCAACGCCAAACCGAATGTGAGTGAAAAGCGTCAGTTGCTAATGGGCAAAATTGTCGTTCCGGTTATTGCCTTGCTGGCACTGGGCTTCGCCGAACTGCAGCTGGATTTGATCGCCGTGCTCTCTGTCGCGGCTTCATCAGGCCTGGTAGCAATGGTGCCGGCGATTATCGGGGCTTTTTACTGGAAGCGAGGCACCGCAGCGGGTGCATTGGCAAGCGTATTGGGTACCAGTGTGTTCGTGCTGGTGATGTATGCCACGGGTAATTCGCTGTTGGGTTTGCCTGCCGGCATTTGGGGAATTGTGGTGGCGACGGTGCTCTTCGTTGGTGTAAGTCTTTTGACCACGCCGCATACAGCCTCTGCGGAAGCATTCCTGAGCGCAATTAGTGAAGTGCTGGAACGTAAGAAGGGGACTCAGACTAATGCCCCCTTATCTAAGGAAGCGGCCGTGTAGGTTATCCAGTTTGAGCGGATTGTGGATGATTTAGAAAAGTGTACTGGTCAATAGGCACCTGCTCGGTGCCTATTGTTATTTACTCCCACACCGCCAGCTGGCGGCGGTGAGTAACCTGAGCCTGGGTAGCACTTACCGGATACAGCCAGACTTGTGTGCCGGGTAGGCACTGGGAAAGCAGCGCGCAGGCACTGGGGGTGAGTGCGCCGATGCGGGGGTAGCCGCCAATCGTCTGGCGGTCATTCATCAGGACGATCGGCTGGCCATCGGGGGGGATTTGTACCGCGCCCAAGGGAATGCCTTCTGAAACCACGCCTTCCAATTTGCTTTTAAGCGCTTGGCCGGTCAGCCGAATGCCCATACGGTCGGCGCGTTGGTCGACCGTCCACGGTTGGTTGAACGCCTGATAAAGGCTGCGCCCGGCAAAGTGGGCTACTTGGGAGCCCAGCACCAGAGGAAGCTGGCAGCGCTTTTGTGGCATGGGCAAACCGGCATTGTCAGGCAGTTGGCGGGGAGACAGCGCATCGCCTTGCCAGCTTAGTTGATCGCCAGTTTGCAGTGGCTTGCCGTCTTCATGCAGGCCACCAATCATTTCCCGCGCGGTGCAGGCACGGCTACCGAGTACCTCGGGGGCCTGCAGCCCGCCGGGAAATGCCAGATAAGCGCGTAGCCCGACGCACGGCTGGCGAAACGTCAGGCACTGCCCGGCTTTGAGAGTAAAGCACGCGTTAGGGGCGAGAGGCTCGCCGTTGATGCGGGCATCGAGATCGGCCCCGGCCAGCGCAAGGCAGACGTCGCTGTCGGCTTCTAATGTCAGGTTGCCGCCCATGACGATTTCCAGCGCTGCACTATTGGCCGGATTGCCTAGCAGCCAGTTCGCCCAGTGATAGGAGATCCAGTCGGCAGCGCCACTCTGGGTAACGCCCAGGTGGCCCACGCCGAAGCGCCCCGCGTCCTGAATCAGGGCAAGCGGCCCGGCCTGTTTGACGATCATGCTGCCCTGGCTCATGCGCGCTCCTCCAGTGGTGTGGTATCGCCGCCGGCGGCTTCAAACTCAGCTCTGGAGATGGACGTGAAGCGTACTTTGTCACCGGGGCGAAATAGCGGCTCACCGCGCCGGGCGTACTCGAATAGGGGAACCGCCGTGCGGCCCAGAATATTCCAGCCACCGGGTGAGAGCAGCGGGTAGATGGCCGTCTGCCGGTCAGCGATGCCTACGCTTCCGGCGGCTACGCGACGTCGTGGTGTCTTTAGGCGTGGCGTAGTCAGGCTTTCATCCACTAGCCCCATAAACCCATAGCCAGGAGCAAAACCAAGGGCGAACACGCTGTAGTCGTGGCCGCAGTGACGCTCGATCAACTGTTCAACGCTTAACCCCGCACGCTTGGCCACCTGTGGCAGCTCAGGGCCAACGCTTTCGTCGTACCACACCGGAATCTCATGCAACTGGCCGTTTTGGGTATCAGCGGGCTGCAAGTTTTTCAGCGCTTCGCGGGCAAGGGCCGTGGCCTCGACAAAGTCCATGGCCCGACAATCGTAATGAATCAACAACGTCGTGTAAGAGGGGACAAGGTCGATTAGCGCATCGCCAAAAGCGTGACGCAGGGCGGTGTCGGCCGCCATGACCCAGGCCATGTTGCGCTCGTCGATCGCATCGAACAGACGTACTGTCAGCGCATCCATGGCAGCGGTTTCAAGACGCAGTTTCACGCGGACTCCAACGCTTTGAAGGCATCACGGATGGCCCGTACGGCCGCAATTGATTCGGGGTTGTCGCCATGCACGCAGAGCGTATCGCAGGGCAGATGAAGCGCTGTGCCATCACGTGCGGTCAAGGCTTCGCCCTTGGCCAGCGCAATGGCCTGGGCCACGATAGTCGCCTGGTCGTGATGAACTGCACCCGCCAAGCGGCGCGATGCCAAGTGACCGTTGGCCTCATAGGCGCGGTCGGCAAAGGTCTCAAACCAGAGCGTGATGCCCATTTTAGCGGCTAGTTCACGGTGTGGCTCGGGATCGGCGGTGGCCATCACCACCAGCGGAAGGCGTGCGTCAAACGCTCGCACGGCGCGCATTGCGCCTTCCAGCAGCTCAAGGTTGGCAGCCATATCGTTATACATGGCGCCGTGCGGCTTGATGTAGCTAAGTTCGCTACCCTCGGCGCGACAAATACCGGCAAGCGCGCCCGCCTGATAAAGAATCATATCTTCGACTTCAGCCGCCGAGCAGGCCATGGTGCGCCGCCCAAAACCCATCAAGTCGGGATAGCCTGGGTGGGCACCAATGCGCACGCCATGCTGGGCCGCTAATGCCACGGTGTGACGCATAACGTGGGGGTCGGAGGCGTGGTAACCACAGGCGATATTGGCACAGTCAACGTAAGGCATGACCTCAGCATCAAGGCCAAGTGTCCAGTTGCCGAAGCTTTCGCCCATGTCGCAGTTGAGTAGGGGGATGACCATAACGACTCCAATTATTATCACGAGGGTTATTTGGGATGCGTTATTCAAACCAAACTAATATAGGGGAGAGGTTCTTTCACTTGCCAATCGTTTTTCACGATACTTAATATCGGCATCTTCTATCGTATTGTTATTTCTTAGAAAAATAGTTGACGATAGGGAGTAATGCTATTATCAACTAAATAAAAGCTCTCGATATAAAATAAAGAAAAGCGCGTGTTTGACCTAAGCTACTCACAATAACAGGTCGATAAAAAAGCGTTTTCCGGAGTGAATCATGCACTTGCCAGCCACGCACCATCAACGGGGCGGTTTACTGTCAGCGTTGGACTTGAAATTACATTGCAGGGATAGCTCGCTCTGCGGGCCAGACGTCTGCTTTGTGAGTCGATGCGCTTCGATAAGCAGCGTCGGTGTCTGTTGGTCATTGTATGTGTGGATTAGGCAACATTATGCTCGATTTCAAAGAACTTGAAGCCTTTGTTTGGGCCGTCAAGTTAGGGTCTTTTCGTAAGGCAGCCGTGCGCCTGCATCTGACCCAACCATCGGTCTCAGAGCGTATCTCGCGTCTAGAGGCAACGGTAGGCGAGCTGCTGCTTGAGCGCTCCGCCCGCCCGGTGCAACCTACAATGCGCGGGCGTGAATTTTTCCTGCATGCCGAGCGCATGCTCAGCCAGCGCGATGAAGCCATGAAACTCTTCGACAGTGAAGAGGATTATTCGGCACCTCTTCGGTTAGGCACTATCGAAACTATTGCTCACAGCTGGTTCCCTGAGTTCATGCGTCAACTCACCGAACGTTATCCGCGGTTAACCATCGAGCTTACGGTGGATTACTCGCCGGCGCTCAACGAGCGGCTGATGAATAACGAGCTGGATATTTTACTGGCAATGAATGGCTACCTACCGTCCAAGCAGATCGAATACGAAGCGTTAAGCCCGTACGAAATGGGCATGTTCGTATCTCCACGCCATGCAGAGATGCTCAGTGAGAACGCTGAGACTTGGTGCAAAAAGCTGCCGTTTATTTCGTTTGGCAAGTTGGCTCGACCCTACGAAGAGCTGGTCCAGTATCTGGCCGAGCAGGGCGTTACCAGCCCGCGTATTCATAGCGTTAGCACCCTGATGACCATTGCGCGCATGACGATGGAAGGCTTGGGCATTGGTGCGCTGCCGGTAGCCACGGTGCTTGATGAGTGGCGGCGTGGCGAGCTTTTGCGTCTGGCGTTACCGGTGCCGCTACCGGCGATGAACTATGATGTGATATGGCGTCGTGCCAATCATCCCCGCTTTTGTCGAGGCGTTGGCCGTTTAGCCCAAAAAACGGCCTGTGCCTACGCGCAGGAACGCCGTGTCGAGATGACCAATGCGTTATTTTCTGGGCACTGGATTCAACCGGGTGCCCCCGTAACCACTCCCAACGTAACCACTCCACTAATATGAATAAGAGGACTTATTCCATGCGTATGCGCATTGCGACCCCCCTACTGTTTGCTACCGCCTATGGCTTGGCAGCGACAGCTTCTGCCCAAGCGGCTGAATGGAACATGGCAACACCCTACGGTGATGCCAGCTTTCACACCAAAAATACTAAACAGTTTGCTGAAGATGTTGCTGAAGCAACCGATGGCGAACTGACCATCACCGTGCATAGCGGTGGCTCGCTCGTCTCCCACGGCGAAATCAAGCCGTCGGTACGCCGTGGCACGATTGATGCTGGTGAAGTTTTCATGTCGGTGCTGTCCAACGACGACCCGATTTTTGAGGTGGATACGCTGCCCGGCGTGGCTGGCAGTTACGATGATGCTTACGCGCTATGGCAAGCCACTAAGCCTATGATTACGGAGCTATTTGCCTACGAAGGCTTGATTCCGCTTTACGCCGTTGCTTGGCCAGCGCAGGGAATTTATACCGCCAATGAGCTGACAGACCCTGCGCAGTTTGAAGGTTTACGAGTGCGGGCGCCTAATATCAATACCCAACGGTTTGTGGATAACCTCGGCGGTAGCCCCACCGAAACCGAAGAGTCAGACATCCCCACTGCGTTCAGTACCGGCCGTGTAGACGCCATGATCACGTCAAGCTCTACGGGTAATTCCATGACGGCGTGGGACTACGTGTCCTATTACACCGACGCCAACTTATGGCTTCCGAAAAACATCGTGTTTATCAGCCAGCGCAGTTTTGATCGTCTGGATGAGGCGACTCAGGACGCCTTGATGGAAGCGGCTGAACGCGCTGAAGAGCGCGGCTGGCAGATGAGTCGTGACGATAACGATGCGAGCCTCGCTGCACTTGAAGAGAACGGCATCGCCGTATCGACCCCGAATGAAGAAGTCGCCGCGGCTCTTCAGGATGCGGGCGACAAGCTCTTTCAGGATTGGCTGAGCCGTGCTGATGACGAAGCAGAAGCTGCCTTGGAAGGTTACCGGGAGCAGCAAGGCAACTAAACGGCATAAGCCCTTTACGGAGGCGGCATTGGCCGCCTCTTTTTACCCACGCGCTCGGTGAGATAACGAACATGACGTTTAAATTCGACAGACTCTACCGTCTAGGTGCTTGGGGTGCCGCGGTGTGTATGATCGCGATTTGTGCCCTCATTGCACTGCAGGTAGCTTTTCGAGCCATCGATGCGCTGTTGATACTGGTAGGGCTAAACCGCCTCGGCATCAGTATTACCGGTGTTTCCGAGATGGCGGCCTATTTATTGGTGGGCGCCACCTTCCTGGGCTTGGCATATACCTTTGTGCATCACGCCCATATTCGCGTGACGCTTTTGATTTCACGGCTGCCTTCCGCCATTCGGGTGTGGTTTGAAGTGGCCGGTCTGCTGATTGCTTTAGCGATTAGCTTAATACTCGGTTATGGCCTGATTGGGTTGGCAAGAGAAAGCCTTCAATACAACGATGTCTCATCGGGTTTTTTATCCATACCGTTATGGATACCTCAAGGCGTCCTGGTCATCAGCGTAGGACTGCTTAGCCTGGCTCTTATCGAGGCGCTGATTATTGCACTGCGGATAGCAACGCGTGACCCATCTAGTTTTCGCGAAGCGATGTCCACCGATGACAGCGAAATGCACTAACTCTCTGCCAGCACTGCTTGGCCACGTTATGTTGGAGAAGACCTTGTGTTAACACTCAGTTTGGCAACGATTTTTACGTTATTGCTTTTGCTGGGCGGGGGCGTGTGGATCGCTTTTGCCCTAATCGGTACCGCGTGGGTAGCGCTGGCATTTTTTAGCTCGTTTGACCCAGGGCCGATTCTTGCGTCTGATTTTTGGGGGGCGAGCTATGGTTGGGATTTAACGGCGCTGCCGATGTTTATCTGGATGGGCGAGATCCTGTTCCGCTCTGGGCTTGCGGATAATATGTTTCGCGGGCTTTCGCCCTGGCTCAACCGCTTACCTGGGCGTTTGCTGCATACTAATATTATCGGTAGCGGTATGTTTGCAGCGGTGTGTGGCTCATCTGCCGCTACTTGCGCCACCGTGGGTAAAATGACTCTGCCGGAGCTTGAACGCCGCGGCTATGACAGCAATATGGCTATTGGTACGTTGGCGAGTGCCTCGACGTTAGGCCTGCTGATCCCGCCTTCCATCATGCTGATTGTTTACGGTGTCGTGACCGAGCAATCGATTTCACGACTATTTATGGCGGGCGTGGGCCCAGGCCTGATGATTCTGGCGATGTTTATGGCCTACCTCATACTCTGGGCATTGATTAAAGGTAATCGAGAAGGCCTTACCGGCGAAGATGAGTCTGACATGAGCTTCGCTGAGAAGCTGCGTAACACATGGGCGTTAATGCCAATTCTACTGTTGATTGGCGGTATCATCATCTCGATCTACGGCGGGCTTGCATCACCCACCGAAGCCGCGGCGGTCGGGGTCGTACTATCCATGGCGATTGCCCGCTGGAACGGTCACTTTACGAGCCAGATATTTAAAAGCTCACTATTCGCGGCTATTCGCACGGCGTGCATGATCGCGTTTATTATTGCCGGCGCCTCGTTTCTTACCTCCGCGATGGGCTTTACCCAAGTGCCCATGCAGTTGGCCCGCGCGATTGGTGAAATGGGATTATCACCCACCATGCTGCTCATCGCCCTGACCGTGCTCTTGCTGATTATGGGCTGCTTTTTAGACGGCATTTCACTTATTTTGCTGGTGACCGCGATTATCATGCCGGTGGTCAGCGCTGCGGGGTTCGACCTTATCTGGTTTGGTATTTATCTGGTGGTTGTGGTGGAAATGTCGCAAATTACCCCGCCTGTGGGCTTTAACCTGTTTGTTATTCAGGGCCTGACCGGCAAGGATATTTTAACCATCACACGCGCAACGCTGCCTTTTTTCCTACTGATGCTGCTGGCGATTGCCTTGATGCATGTTTTTCCCGCAATAGCGCTTTATCTGCCTTATGCGATGAATAGTTAACCTGACAGGCCGCGATCGCGCGGTCTGTTGGTGAATAAGCTTAAGGGGATACGGCTATTTGTTTTTCGGCCTGCGGATTAAGCCTGAACGCTGGCCCTTGAGAGAGGCATCCCACCGACTATGCTCTTTTTGATTTTCATCAGGGTAGCGTAAAGAGGCTAGGGCTTGTTTTTGATCTTCTAGTTGGGAACTCAGCATTAGCGTATGTTGGAAGAGCAACTGGTGAGCTTCCGCCAACAGGGTCATGCTATCGACCTCAACGGACGTAGTCATATTCAACGCATTGGCAAGTATGTCAGTTTGCTGTTGAACATTATGCAACACTTCATCAATTTTCAATGCACTGATATAGCTAACCGTCTTTAACTGATAAAGCACTGCAGCTAGCTGCGACGCTGGGCTTCTTGATAACCAGGCATCAGCAATTGGCCCCGACAAGCGAATACAGAGTAACGCTTTGTCGTTCAATAGAAAGCTTTCATGGCTTTGGCGTATGGTCATAACAGTATGGTCGGGCATCCCCCACTTGGCTGCCAGCCATGCGCCAACCAGCGTATGGTCACAGCCAAAATATGCCTGCTCTGACAATGTTATTTCACCATGCGATAGCGCAGTATCTGCGTATAACGCTTCCGCTTCCTCAGGGTAAGCGGCTTGCAGCGCCAATATGCCAATATCTTGTAATAACGCCAGGGTAAATGTACTGCCACTTTTGTCAGGACATAGCTGCTCAGCTAGATAACGGGCTACCAGGGCTGAAGTGATAGCCCGCTGCCACGTCCGGTTACGATAATTGCCTCCTTGGGCATATTGAAACAGGGTAAAGCCCAGCACCACTGCCAACGTGGCATTTAAACCCAAGCGTTGCATGGCTTCTATACAGGTATGGATGGAAGTTGAGGCGCGCGCGTAATAGGCGCTGTTCGCCAGTGCAACCAGGCGCATAGTAAGCGCAGGGTCGTGCTCAATTGCCTTGGCGTAATCATTTAAAGTTGCTCGAGAGGAGCGGGCTATATCAAGTACCCGAAGCGCAACAGACGGTAAAGCAGGCAGGCTTTTACATTGCAAAAGCGACTTACTCAAAAAAGCTGGCAGCTCGTTGGTGAGTGCCATATAAAGCGAATCGCTTGGGGATGATAGGCCCGTCATGTGGTCTCCTCATTCGCTGTCAGCGTAGCGGGCGGTAATAATATTGATCCAATATCATATACTTCCTAAGCGTTAACGTCTTCTGTAAAGGCAAAGAATACCGAGATAATAGTTAACGTTAAGGAAGATTGAAACTCCGTGGTTAACGGCGAGCATGTTTGTTTTACGCTAAAAACGATAACTAGTATTGTACCGGCTCATTAAAATATGGCCTGCCAAACCAAGTTGCCTCCCACCAAAAACATCGCAAGAATGACCAGCTGATAAAACAGCTTTTCATTGACGCGGCTTTGCAGCCAAAAGCCGTTACGTACGCCGATCCAGGCGATAGGTACCAGCAGTAGTGAGGCCCAGGCGCTGGTGACGTTTACCTCTCCCAGCCACAGATACGGACCTAGTTTGATCGCATTAACTACCGCAAATGAGACGGCGCAAGTGGCAATAAACGTCTCTTTGGGGAGCTTGCGTGGCAGCAGATAAAGATTCAACGGTGGGGCACCGGCATGAGCAATAAAGCTGGTAAAACCACATACGCTGGCGGCAGGCAGCGCCCAGCGGGTGGAAATGGGCTTTTTGGCCACTGGCTTGAACAGCATATAGGTGGCAAACAACAGCGATATCCCCCCAAGCACCAGGCGTATTCCCTGTTCGCTCAGACGGTCAAATAGCAGCGTGCCCACCGCTACGCCAACCAGTAGGCCCGGCAAAAATCGCCATACTTCGGCCATATCATGCTTGCCCCACCACGCCTTTACCGCAAACACATCCATTACTAGCAGCAATGGCAGCAGAAGGCCAGCCGCCTGGGTGGGGCTGATCGCCAGTGCCATCAGCGGTACCGAGAGTGTGCCGAAACCACCGGCAAAGCCCCCTTTGGAAACACCTGTTAAGTAAACGGAAAATACGATTAACAGCCAAGCGATAGTTGAGTAATCAGGGAGCACGGCAATTCCTTGGCAGTCGCGGAAAAGTACAGCATTTAATGTGAAAAACCCTGCATTATGCAGGGTTTTCAATCACGTTGAGGTATGTGCGAGATAAATACTAGCAGGCGAATAGGTCTGTATCCCACCTACCTTCTTGGTAAGCTACGCTCACAGTATAATCAACGTGGCGAGCCCCAAAAAGGATAGAAAACCAACCACATCGGTTACGGTCGTCAAGATCACTGCACCCGATAAAGCGGGGTCAATCTGAAGTCTTTTCAAGACTAGGGGGACCAGTACGCCTGCGATGTTAGCCAGGCTCATGTTGATAAAAATTGCCAGGGTTATCACCAGCGTGATCAGAGGGTCGCTAAACCAAACATAGGCAATTAGCCCGACCACTAATGCCCAAACCAGGCCATTACACATGCCTACCCATAGCTCTTTATTGTAGAGCCAGCGTTTATTGTTACCTGCGAGCTGGCCCAGCGCTAAACCGCGTATAACAACGGTCAGCGTCTGACTACCAGCAATACCTCCCATGCTTGCGACTACCGGCATCAAAATGGCCAGGGCCACAATTTGTTCCAGCACGGCCTCAAATTGCCCGATAACAAACGCTGCTAGAAAAGCGGTCAATAAATTGATACCCAGCCAAATGCCTCGGCTTTTGGCACTGCGCATAATCGGGGTAAAGACTTCCTCTTCATCACTGACGCCTGACATATGCTTAAGCGTCATGTCGGCATCATCCTGGGTGATTTCTAATACGTCGGCGGCGTTTAGTTGTCCGACCAATAAGCCGTCGCTATCGCATACGGGTACAAAGTGAAGTTCTTTGGAGCGCAGCAGCGCCGCCGCATCGCTGACTTTCATTTGGTCATTAAGGGTAAAAAAAACATTTATGTAATCATCAACCACGGCATCCTGCGGCTGCTTGATTAAATCAATGAGGGTTAAGGTGCCTAGTAACCGCTTATCCTTATCGGTGATCATGATCTGCTGCGACTCATCGTCAAGCAAATGATGAATTCGGATATAGCGTTGCACAGCTTCCAACGACACGCCTTGTTTTACGTTAACGGTTTCTGGGTCCATATAACGACCCACTACATCATCCTCATAGGCATGAAGATTTTCGACCTGGGCGCGAATCTCTTGGTCCAGACTGGCGTAGACGCTGGTTTTTATGGACTCAGCAGCAACGTCCAGTACTTCTGCAACCTCTTGAGCATCCAGGCCTTTAACAATTTGCTCAACGTCACTGGCCGATAAATCTTCGATATAGTCGGCACGAATATCTTCGTCAACTTCCGCGAGAACCTCGCCGATCACCTCGTCCGGAATAAACTCCCAAAGAAAATCGCGTGTTTTGGCCGGGAAGGATTCAAGTGTTCGCGCAATGTCTAACGTATCGAGTTCAGTGAAAAACTCGTGTAGAGCTGCTGTTTCTGGGATGTCTAAAAGCTTTTGAAGGTGAAGCAGGAGCTCTTCGTTATTGGTATATTTTTCGTCATCGCGCATAGCGTCCGTCCTTTTTGGAAACTAGGTGTTGAAGGCAATAAAATTGCAAACTCTCGGCGGCTCGCTCTGTTGAGTTTATAGGCTGGTTGGATTGAACGCCACGCGCTGCTGAGCGGACACGGATGACACATCGCTACCTATCATTGCAGCGGTAACATCGGCCCAGGCCAGCAAGGGGCCAGCCTACGTACTCTCGCCCACCTGAAGCGTAAAGTTCACGTCGTGCTGGCGGCGGTAAACGCTTTTGCCGCTTAACCTGCGAATGAGTTCTTGCGCGGCCAGGCGGCCCATGTCTTCGCGTGGAGAGAGGATAGTAGTAAGTTTTGGGGTGATATGTTGACCTAGCGGTAAGCCGTTGAAGCCCGCAATGGCGATATCGCCAGGCACCTGGAGGCCCTGGCGCTGGGCGGCCAGCAGGGCACCTGCGGCAAGGTCGTCGTTGGCAAAATGGATGGCCTGAGTAGCAGGATAGTGCTGCAACACTTGGGCCAGACTTTCTGCCCCCGCCTGTAGGGTGCCCAGCGTGTCCATTTCTAACAAGGGGGCCTCCAGTCCCTTGGCCTTCAGCACCGCTTTGTGCCCCTCATAGCGCATTCCCGCGCGATAATCATGGGAGAGCCGCGCGCCAACATACACAATTCGCTGGTAGCCTCTATCGACAAGGTGGCTGGCCATGCAGCGACCGGCAGCCACATGATCCAGCCCAACGTTAAGATCTATGCCGTTACCAAGCTCCATCACCTCCATGATCGGATGGCCCCAGTTGGCTAAGAGCGTATGACATGCATCGTTATGGCGTAGCCCGGCGGTGACCAGGGCCGAACATGACCAGCCTAAAAACGTACGCACCAACTGATACTCACGGTCCAGATCATAATCAGTATTGCCGAGCAGGATCTGATATCCCTGCGCTTCCAGCGTTTCCTGCAGGCCTTTGATGACTTCCACAAATACGCTGTTGATCAGCGATGGCACGATGACGGCAATCAGCCGAGAGCGTGAAGACGCCAGGCTTCCCGCTATCAGGTTGGGCACATAGCCCAGGCGCTCTACGCTTTCCAAAACGCTTTGACGGGTACTGTTGCTTACTTTATCAGGGTGGTTCAGTGCTCGAGATGCCGTAATCGGGGAAACCCCTGCGGCCTGCGCCACCTGGCTGAGCGTGATTTGATCGGAGCGACGGCGTGACTTGTTAGCGGCCGGGAGGTCTTTAGACATTAGTCACACGTCCTTGATGTTCAACTTGTCGATAAGCTGAGAGTAATCTAGAAGTAATGGTAGCGCTATCATGACAGCGCTACCATTTTCCTTGTTAAGGTGAACGATCAGAACAGATTCAAGGGAAAAGTAAGGCATCGCAACGCCAGCAATTCATACAACAAAAGCGAGGTGTCGACCGGTGAGTCAACACGATAAGCAATCACTTCAAGTAGGCGTTATTGGCTTGGGTGCGATGGGGATGGGCACCGCTACTACCTTACATCACCAGGGATTTAACGTGACTGGATGTGATATTGCTGCTGGGTCACGCGATGCTTTTGTCGCGGCAGGGGGCAAGAGTGTGGCAACCCCTATGGAGCTCGCTCACTGTCATATTGTGCTGGTAGTGGTCGTCAACGGTAGCCAGGTTGAGCAGGTGCTGTTTGGTGAGCAGGGCGTCGTTGAGCATCTAGCGCCAGGCAGCCTGATCTTGCAGTGCGCCACGGTGGCGCCCAGTCAGGCGAAACAGCTGGGCGAGCGCTTGGCGGCAGAGGGATTGATGATGCTGGACGCACCGATTAGCGGCGGTGCTGCAAAAGCCAAAAGCGGTGAGCTATCAGTGATGGCATCGGGCGCCGCGGAGGCATTTAGCTACGCAAGTGACGTGCTTGATGGCATGGCCGCCAAGGTTTATCGCCTGGGCGATGACCCCGGCGTGGGCTCCAGTATGAAGCTGGTCAATCAGCTGTTGGCAGGCGTACATATCGCGACCGCCGCTGAAGCCATGGCGTTGGGTATTCGGATGGGGCTTGATCCCGAGGTTATCTTTGAGGTGATTACTCACTCGGCGGGCAATTCCTGGATGTTCGAAAATCGCGTGCCCCACATTCTTAAAGGTGACTACACGCCGCTTTCGGCCGTAGATATCTTTATCAAAGATCTCAATATTGTGCACCAGACCGGGCGCGAGCTTTCAATGGCAACGCCGGTTGCCGCCAGCGCGTTGCAGCAGTTTACCTCGGCCAGTGGGGCAGGCTTCGGTCGAGAGGATGATTCTGCGGTTATCAAAGTCTATCAGCGGCTATCAGGTATTACGTTGCCTGAAGCGGCTAACGATGCTCAGGAAACCTAGAATGAGCATGGAGCAGAGCATAGCCCCTGAAACGATAGCCCCTGAAACGATAGCCCTTGAAACGATAGCCCTTGGAGCTATCGCCGACGACTTTACCCGGGGCAACGGATCTTGCCAATAACCTTGTACGTGGCGGTATGCGCTGTCTTCAGATGATCGGCGTGTCATAGGAGGCGCCAAGAGGCTGATGCGGTAGGGTAGCCTTGACATCGCACTCCTGTCCGATTGACGAGACCATTACAGCTAAAGATAAAAACAAAGAGGTATCGATACACCATGATTCGATTAGCCGCCAACCTTAGCATGCTGTTTAACGAGCACGATTTTATGGACCGTTTTTCGGCGGCGGCTGATGCGGGGTTTAAAGGGATCGAATACCTGTTTCCCTACGCCTATAGCGCTCGAGAGCTGCGCCAGGCACTTGATGAAACACACTTAACGCAAGTGCTGTTCAACTTGCCGCCGGGGGATTGGGACGCCGGTGAGCGAGGCCTTGCTAGCCTGCCTGGGCGCGAAGCTGAGTTTCGTGATTCAGTCATCGAGGCGCTACGTTATGCCGAGATGCTCAACTGCCCACACGTTCACGCCATGGCGGGCTTGCTGCCTGAAGGTAGCGATGCGACGACCCAGGCCGATCATCAGGCTACCTATCTGCGTAACCTGCGCTACGCCACTACTGAGGCCGCCAAACTGGGCAAGGACATATTGATCGAGCCTATCAATACCCGCGATATGCCCCATTACTTCTTATCAAGACAGGCGCAAGCCATGGCGGTATTGAAAGCGCTGGGGGCGAGTAATCTGAAGCTGCAGTTTGATCTCTATCATTGCCAGATTATGGAAGGGGATCTCATCCGCCACCTTGAGCACCAGTTTAGCGCTATCGGCCATATTCAGGTGGCGGGAGCGCCGGAACGGCACGAGCCCGATGTTGGCGAGGTCAACTATCCGGCGTTATTTACCAGACTTGAAGCGCTGGGCTATAGCGGTTGGGTTGGCTGCGAATACAGGCCAGCCGGCGATACGCGCCAAGGTCTGGGCTGGGGGCGACATTACGGGCTTCGCACATGAGTGAGTAGCCAAACATGGTCTTAAACGCTAACAACCAACAATTAAAGCGAGGACACCTGAATCATGCATATCTTAATCACGGGCGCCGCCGGTTTTCTGGGACAGCGCCTTTTACATCGTCTGATCAACCGTAAAGAGCTGTGCGGTCAGCCGGTCACCCACTTGACCCTGGTCGATCAAACCCAGGCTGCCGTACCCGACGCGTCTGATATAACGATCCGTAACGATGCTGTAGATATTACTGCTTCAGATGCCCTGGGTAGTGCGCTTGATCGAAAGCCCGATGTCATCTTCCACCTGGCTGCGGTCGTAAGCTCCGCAGCGGAGGCCGATCTGGATCTGGGGATGGCGGTCAATTTTGATGCCACTCGTGCTCTGCTGGAAGGTTGCCGTGCCCGGGGTTTGCATAAGACGCGCCTGGTCATGGCAAGCTCCGTGGCGGCTTACGGCGGGGATCTACCCGATGTGCTGGATGACATGACGGCTTCGCAACCGCAGACGTCTTATGGCACGCAAAAAGCAATGTGTGAGCTTCTAATCAACGACTACAGTCGACGCGGCCTGATTGACGGCAGAGTACTGCGTTTGCCGACTATTGTGATTCGCCCAGGGCGGCCGAATGCCGCGGCGTCGAGCTTTGCGTCCAGTATTCTGCGCGAGCCCTTAAACGGTGAGGAAGCCATTTGCCCCGTACCGTTGGATCAGGCGCTTTTCGTGATGTCGCCGGATAAGGTGATCGACGCGTTGATACATGGCGCCGAAGTGCAGGAAGAAGCGTTGGGTAAGTTTCGCGCTTTTATTTTGCCGGGTATCACGACCGATGTTTCCGAAATGCTTGAGGCATTGCGCGAGGTGGCGGGCGATGAAGCGGTGGCGCGTGTACGGCATGAACCAGACCCACGCATCGAACCCTTGGTGGCAAGCTGGCCCGCGCGCTTTGAAACGGCTAAAGCGAACCAACTGGGTTTTGCCGGGGACCGGGACTTCAAACAGATTATCGATGCCTATGTAGCAGAGCATCGTTAATGGATCTTCGCCTGCCTAGCGGGCGAGCAATAAGGGGCTACTACTCCCCATCGTTCTTACCAATAAATACAATTAGGAGTATTACCATGACCATTCGTTTCGCTCGGCGTACGCTTGCGACCGCCATCGGCACCGCTACGACGCTTGCCCTGGCGGGCCTGGCATTTCAGGCTCAGGCCGCCACAGAGGTAAGTGTGGGCTACGCTATCTCCAGTGACTCTCACTATGGCGCCGGTTCGCGGGCATTTAAAGAAACCCTCGAAGATCTCTCTGATGGGGCTTTTACCGTAACGGATCACCCTAGCGGCTCGCTCGGTGGGGAGCGGGCCATGATCGAGGGGCTGCAAATAGGCACCGTCGATATAGTGATTACTTCCTCCGGGCCATTGGGTAACTTTGTCCCAGAGACGTATGTTCTCGACCTACCGTTTTTGTTCACCAGTTACGAACAAGCTCGCTGCGTACTTGATGGCGAGATTGGCCAGGAACTGCTCGATAAGATGGGTGACCATGACCTGGTCGGCCTGTCCTGGTCGGAAAATGGCTTTCGCCACATTACCAATAGTCAAAAAGCTATCGACACGCCTGAAGATGTACGTGGCCTGAAAATTCGTACTATGGAAAACCGTATTCACCAGCAGGCCTTTGAAGGGTTAGGGGCAAGCCCAACGCCTATGGCGATGCCGGAGCTGTTTACTGCCTTGCAACAAGGCACGGTGGATGGCCAAGAAAACCCCATTACGGTGATTGTGGCTGCGAACCTCTATGAGGTGCAGGATCAGCTATCGCTGACCGGGCACGTTTATTCACCTGCCATTGTGCTCGGCTCACCGGTGCTAATTGATGGGCTGAGCGAGGAGGAGCGTGAATGGTTTAATGAGGCCGCTCAAGCCGCTACTGAAGCTACCCGCGCTGAGGTGTCACGTTTGGAAGAGGAGGGCGTGGCTTTCCTACAAGAGCAGGGTATGACGGTCACGGATAATATTGATCCAGCACCGTTCCAAGAAGCGGTAGAAGCCGTGCATGCTGATTTTATTGAGCAGTATGGCGATGAGATGTTAGAGCGCATTCGTAACAGTAGCTGCTGAGCCCATCCCGTGGCGCCTTTGGGCGCCACTTTCCCATAACCTGACGGGATGAGGTGATTTATGGTGTCCTGGTTTCTGCGTGTCGAGCATGTGTTGACTCGGCTGGCGCTGGCGATCGCTATTTTGATGTTGATCGTTTCAGTGTCGTTGGGGTTCTATCAAGTGCTTACACGATTTATCTTCAATGCGCCCTCGACGTGGTCGGAGACGCTGTCACGGGCGACGATGATCTGGTGCGTGTTTATGGCCGCAGCCGCCACGTTCCGCGGCGGCTTTATGATGGCCGTAGAGGTTATCTACAAGCTTGTGCCCAAGCCCACCCTGCTGGCGCTTGAATGGTTTATCGGCCTGTACTGTCTTCTGGTGCTCTTTGTATTGGTGTTCTACGGCATCCAGATGACCCAGCGGGTTAGCAATCAGACGCTGTCCGCACTCGAGGTCTCGATGTCCTGGGCATATGCAGCTATTCCCGTAGGCAGCGCCTTTGCGATGCTGGCCGTTATTGCGCGGCTGCTGGCCCAAAGCTGTGGTCTTGAGCCCCTGGGGCCGATGCACGACGAGGCAGCGGAGCCAGAGGAGATCGCCACGTCCGCTGCCCAGCCCGACGGGAGTTCATCTGCGATTTCCGTTACTACGCATAAAGAGTCTCGCTTATGAACCTTGCCATTGGTCTGTCGCTATTGATTTTGTTCGCCACCGGCGTGCCGATCGCGATCTCTATTCTGCTGGCATCGATAATTGGTATCGAGTTTTTCTCGCGTTTTCCTTTGATGATGGTGCCCCAACAGCTGTTTGTAGGGCTGGATAACTTCCCGCTGATGGCGATTCCTTTTTTCATCTTGGCGGGCAACCTGATGGCGGCCGGTGGTATCTCTAGCCGACTGGTTGATCTGGCCAAGTCAATCGTGGGCGGTGTTCAGGGCGGGTTGGCGATGACCTGCGTGCTGACCTGCATGATGTTTGCGGCAGTGTCAGGTTCCAGTGTGGCGACGACCTTTGCTATCGGTGCGATCCTTATTCCAGCAATGGTCAAGCACGGTTACCCCAAACCCTTGGCCGCCTCCATCCAGGCTTCATCGGCAGAGCTGGGGGTGCTGATTCCGCCCTCTATTCCCTTGATTCTATTTGGGGTAAGTACCAATACCTCGATTGGTCAGCTGTTCATTGCAGGCATTGGCCCAGGGTTGTTGGTCGGCGGTGCGCTGCTGGTGTTTGTGTATATTTTCTGCAAGCTGCGCGGTTTTGGTCTTCAAGATCGCAATGACCGTACCCGCTTCACGACGGCCTTCCAGCGCGCCTGGGCGGCGATGCTGATGCCGGTGGTGGTCATCGGCGGCATCTATGGCGGGATTTTTACCCCTACTGAGGCCTCGGCAGTGGCGGTGTTTTATGCCTTGGTCGTCGGCGCTTGTTACCGTGAGCTTAAGCTTGCCGACCTGATGCCCGTGCTGCGTCAAAGTGTTGTGTCTACCGCTGCGGTAATGCTGATTATCTCAGCGGCCGCTCTGTTTAGCTTTCTGATCAGCCGCTCCGGTCTTCCCGCCCAAGTCGCCGCTGGGGTCACCGCCATGTTCGAAAGCCCCTGGGCTTTTTTGCTGGCCGTTAACGCCCTGTTGCTTGTGGTGGGAATGTTTATTGAGACCGGTGCAGCCATCCTGGTACTGGCCCCGATCCTAACCCCGATTGCCATGCAGTTTGGCGTTCACCCAGTGCATTTCGGGCTAATCATGGTGGTCAATCTGGCCCTGGGAATGATTACTCCGCCGCTGGGCGTAAACCTGTTTGCCGCCTGTGCAGTGGCGAAGATTTCCATTGATCAGATGCTGCCCTGGCTGGTGCGCTTTGTGCTGGTGGTGCTGACGTGTCTGATGGCAATTACCTATATGCCCTGGATCTCCATGGGCCTGGTTAACCTATTGTATGGCTAGGAGTTTGTTGATGATTGATTTTCCCGAATTTCCACCCCAGGCGGCGCTGATAGGCAATACCTGGATTGATACCGGCGCGACACTACCGGTAGAGGCGCCCGCCCGTGGCGACGTTGTTGCGCACATTGCCCGCTGCACGCCCGAGCACATTGATGATGCCGTCACCGCGGCGCGGCGCGCCTTTTCTGGTGAGCTGGGGGAGTGGGCTCACTGGAGTGCCCGCCAGCGCAGTACCTGGCTATTTGGCTTTGCTGATGCCATCGAGGCCAACCATGAGCATCTATCGGCGTTAGAGTGCCTGGACACGGGAAAACCCTTAACCCAGGCGCGCGCGGATATTAAAGCCTGCGCCCACTACTTTCGCTTTTACGCCGGTGGCGCCGATAAATTACATGGCGAGACCCTGCCTTATGAAGAGGGCTACACCGTCATGACGCTGCGTGAGCCGTATGGTGTTTGCGCCCAGATTATTCCCTGGAATTACCCGTCACAGATATTTGGCCGCTGCGTGGCCGCCGCCTTGGCTGTTGGCAATACCGTGGTTCTCAAGCCTGCCGAAGATGCCTGTTTGAGCGTCTTGAGCCTGGCAAAACTGGCAATAGATAGCGGCTTGCCAGCCGGAGTGCTCAATGTGGTGCCGGGGCTTGGGCGTGAAGCTGGTGCCGCCCTGGCCGCACACTCGGGTATTAATCATCTCTCGTTCACCGGCTCGCCTGAGACCGGCACCCAGGTAACCCAGGCGGCGGCAAAGCACCACGTGCCCGTCACGTTAGAGCTGGGCGGCAAGTCGCCGCAGATTGTTTTTGCAGATGCTGACCTTGATGCGGCTTTCGAAGCGGTGGTGCGTGGGATTATCCAGAATGCCGGGCAAACCTGCTCGGCGGGAAGTCGTCTGTTGATACAGCGCGACATATCGCAAGCGTTTACGGATCGTCTGATAGAGCGCTTCTCGACACTGCAGTGTGCATCGGGCGAGGAAGACGCTGACTGCGGCCCGTTGATCAATGCCCGCCAAAAATCACAGCTCGATCAACGGCTAGCCGCGGCTGAAGCAGACGGTATTCACGTTGCGGCAAGAGGGCAGCTCGCTAAAAACACCTCCCCGGCCGGGCATTTTGTGGTTCCGCATCTACTTACCGATATTCCCGATGATCATGATGTGCTGCGCGAAGAGCTGTTTGGCCCCGTGCTGGCTGTCCAGATATTCGACGATGAAGCACAAGCGCTGCGCCTGGCCAATGCAACCGATTTCGGGCTGTGTGCCGGCGTCTGGACGCGCGACGGTGGCCGCCAATTACGCTTGGCAAGAGGCATTCGCAGTGGCCAGGTTTTTATCAATAACTACGGTGCGGGCGGCGGTATTGAACTGCCTTTCGGCGGTGTCGGGCGCTCAGGATTCGGGCGGGAAAAAGGCTTCGAGGGGCTGCGCAGCTATACCCGTATAAAAACGGTCGCCATTCGCCATGGCTAGAAAAAAATCATAATTAAATCAGGTTAGGAGCTTATTTATGAATCAATCCGTTCGTACAGAGCACCGCATCGGCATGGTAGGTGTGGGGTTAATGGGCCACGGCATTGCCAAGAACATTCTTAACGCGGGGTATTCCCTGGCCTTTCTGGACCACCCTGGCAACCAGCCCGTGGACGACCTGCTGTCAGCGGGCGCCGTGCCGTGCTCAAGCGCCCGGGAAGTGGCCGAAAAAGCCGACGTGGTATTGCTGTGCGTAACGGGGTCGCCCCAGGTGGAGGCCGTGCTGTTTGAGCCAAATGGCGTGCTGGAGGGACTCGCTCAGGGCGCCATTGTGGTGGATTGCTCTACCTCGTTGCCAAGCTCCACAGCTAACGTCGCCGCCAGGGTAGATAAAGCGGGTGGCCATCTGGTCGACGCGGCGATGACGCGTACTCCCAAAGAAGCCGAGGAGGGGCGCTTAAACCTTATCGTCGGTGCCCATGAGACGCTATTTGAAGCGTTGCACCCGCTACTCGCAAGCTTCGCTGAGGTCATCACCCACGCAGGAGATGTAGGCTCAGGGCATACCCTTAAGCTACTGCATAACTACGTGTCGTTGGGCTTTTCAGCCGTATTGGCCGAGGCGACTGCGGCTTCCCGGCGGGCGGGTATCGATGACCACGCTTTTCTGGAGGTCTTGACCAAGGGCGGCGGGGGCGGAGTGGTGCTGGAACGGCTACGCCCCTTTATTGAATCAGGCGATGCTTCGGGGTTTCGGTTTAGCGTGGCGAACGCGCATAAAGACCTGGGCTACTACCACACCATGACCGATGAACTTAATACGACAAGAGGCTTGGCTGGCGCGGTGGCGGCACTGTATGCCGGTGTGGAGGATCAGACCATGGCGGTGCCGGAGTTGATTCGCCTGCTTGAAACGCGCAACGAATCCTGATGCGGTACAAATTCGCCAGGCGCATAGCTTGGCTGAATGGGTATCAGCTATCGTCAGTGGTAATCGATAAGGGCAAAGCTCAATGAGCTTTGCCCTTATGTTTTAAATGCTCTTACTGAATAGCTTAATCCCTTGGAAACCGGGCTTCCAATTCAGCAACCTGTTCAGGCGTCAGCGCACGTGGGTTTTCACCGCGCAACAGCAGAAACAGCTTCGCTGTTTCCTCAAGCTCTTCGGTGGCATACACTGCTGCTTCGAGATTTTTACCAGCGACGACCGGGCCGTGGTTGGCAAGCAGCACGGCGCTGTGCTTGCCTGCCAGGCCGCGTACCGCTTCGCCCAACTGCTGGTCGCCCGGGATGTGGTAAGGCACCAGGGGAAGCTTGCCCACGCGCATCGCGTAATAAGCGGTGAGAGGCGGAATGCAGTCGCAGGGGTTGATACCCGGCAGGCAGGAAACCGCCACCGAATGCGTGGAGTGCAGGTGAACGATGGCGCCGGACTGAGGGCGCTCATCGTACATCGCCATATGCAGAAACTGCTCTTTGGTGGGCTTATCACCACTGATCAGTTGGCCCTGGGTATCCAGATGTGAGATGCGTGCAGGGTCCAGGCGCCCAAGGCAGGCGTTGGTAGGCGTCATAAGCCAGCCACCGTCATCCAAGCGCACGCTGATATTGCCGCTTGAACCCATGGTCAGGCCGCGATCAAACAGCGATTTCCCCAGCGTGCTGATCTGTTCGCGCAGGTGGTTCTGGTCGTGAGTGCTCATGCCAATACCTCAAACGCTCGGGTGAAGAAATCAACGCCCCCAAAGTTGCCTGACTTGAGCGCCAGGGAAAGCGGCGCCTCGCGGTTAGCTAGTGTCGCTTGTGTCCAGGGCACGCCGGGATCAATCTGCTCGCCAATACGTAGCGCTGAAATGCCCAGGGCAGATACCACTGCCCCCGAGGTTTCACCACCGGCAACCACCAGTCGGCCAACGCCTTCATTGACCAGAGTAACGGCAAGCTGGCTTAACGCTTCTTCGACTAGCTGGCCAGCTTGCTCTACGCCCAGTTCCGCCTGAGCGGCCTTGACCTTTTCAGGATCGGCCGAGGCGTAGATCAGAGCAGGTGCATCTTGTTCAAGGCGCTCGAACGCGAAGGCCAGCGCCTGTTCCCACTGTTTATCGCCCTTGGCCAGGGCCTGGGGGTCAAGCGCAAAGCCCGCGCCAGGATGACGGGCCAGAAAATCAGCGACCTGAGCAAGCGTTGCTCGTGAGCAGCTGCCTGACAATACCAACATATTGCCAGAGGCAGGCTGAAGGCGCCCTGGCTCGGCAATTTCGGCAAGCCAACCCTGTTTACGGTACTGGGCAGGCAACGCCTGGCCAAGCCCTGAGCCGCCGGTTACCAGAGGCATCGTTACCGTTGCCTCCGCTAATACGTCAAGATCGCTGTCATCGACGCTGTCGCAAATGACATGGCGTATGTTTTCAGCTGCTAAAGCGTCAAGGTGTTGACGAGTAGCCTCGCCGCCTTTGGCTAGCATAGCGCGGTTGGCCAAACCAACGGCGTGAGAGGTCTGACGTGAAAGCACGCGAACCAGATCCGCATCGGTCATGGGCGTTAACGGGTGGTGCTGCATGCCGCTATCGTTAAGCAGGCGGTCGCCAACGAACAGGTGCCCTTGATATACCGTACGGCCATTAATCGGAAACGCCGGGACCATCACGGTTTGCGAGACGCCGAGTCGATCAAGTAGCGCATCTGCAACCGGGCCGATGTTGCCCTTGTCGGTTGAATCAAAGGTCGAGCAGTATTTAAAAAATATCTGCCGTGCACCTTGTTCACGTAGCCATTCAAGAGCTGCTAGTGAATCGCTAGTAGCTTCTTCAACCGGACAGGAGCGCGACTTGAGCGCCACTATCACGGCATCTACGTTGCTTAAGTCGGGTGGGGTGGTCGGCACGCCGATGACCTGAACGCAGCGCATACCGCCGCGTACCAGGTTGTTGGCAAGGTCAGTGGCACCGGTAAAATCGTCGGCGATAGCGCCCAGTACGATGGTCATAGCATTCTCCAGGATACGGGCTTCAGGTAGTGGCCTTGCGATGTGCGCGTTTGATCAGCGGCGTAATCAGCGTGACGGCCAGCAGAATGAAAGCAATACTCAGCAGTGTGGCGCTGATAGGACGATCAATAAAGATGCTGAAGTCGCCTTGTGACATGGATAGTGCCCGGCGCAGCTCGCTTTCTGCGATAGGGCCCAAAACCAATCCCAAAATAATCGATACCAATGGAAAGTTGATTTTCTCAAGCAGATAACCCAACACGCCAAAGCCCATCATCAACCATACATCAAACATAGAGTTGCGCACCGAAAAAGTCCCCACGATGCAGCACATGATAATGATGGGGCCAAGCGCGGAATAAGGTACATTCAGCAATTTGGTAAACAGCACGATGAACGGCTTTGAGAAAAGCAGAATCATGAAATTGACGATAAACAGCCCGGCAAATACCGCGTAGATCAGGTCACTGCTGGTCAGCATAAACATTGGCCCAGGCTGCAGGCCATGCATGATAAAAGCGCCCAGAATAACGGCCGTAGTGCCACTACCCGGAATACCCAGCGCAAAAAGCGGCACCAGTGCACCCATGGCCGCTGCGTTATTGGCAGACTCCGGGGCGGCAATACCTTCCGGCGCGCCCTTGCCAAATTTCTCAGGATGCTTGGACCAGCGGACCGTTTCACTATAGCTCACCATCGCCGCGGTACTGGCACCGATACCCGGCAGGATACCGATGACGACCCCGATAATGGATGAGCGTGACAGGGTCATGCCAATCTGGCGCAAAATGGGAAGATCAAAAATCTTTACCTTCACCTTTTTCAGCGGTTGATGGCTTTCATGGTCCAGCGTGCGTTTCATGACTTCTGACACGGCAAACAGGCCGACAATAACCGGAATCAAACCCACGCCTTCGGCCAGATTAAGATTGCCAAAGGTAAAGCGGCTGGTGCCGGTGAGCGGATCAATACCAATAGTGGCAATGAATAAACCTAGCGCCGCACCAATCAAGCCAAATATGAGACGACCGCCTAATGAAGCTACCACGGTTAAACCGAGTACCGCCAAGGCAAAGTACTCGGGAGATGAAAACTTCAAGGCCATTTTGGCCAGCATGGGCGTGAATATAATCAGTGCCACGGTGCCTACAAGCCCGCCGATAGCCGAGCTTAAAACGCCGATGCCTAAGGCTTTGCCTGCTTCGCCACGTTGCGTCATGGGATAGCCGTCAAACGCCGTCATTACCGCTTCAGGCGTGCCGGGAGCCCGGTAAAGAATAGCGGTAATCAGACCCGAAAAGACCGTGGCGCCATAAATAGCGGTCAGCACCATAAAGGCCGTGGTCGGCTCCATGCCATAAGTAACCGGCAGTAGGATAACCACCAGAATAACGCCGCTGATGCCGGGTAGTGCGCCGCCAATAAAACCGATAAACACGGCAGAGGTTAAGAGCAACAGGTTGAGTGGCTGCATCACCACGGCTAACCCGCCCAAAAAATGTTCTAGCATAGTCGACTCCCTAGAAGGTTGGGTCGGTTATGGGGCAGCCTTACGGCATGGGGATACCGAGCAGCGAAACGAAAACGCCCTGCATCAGTACGCCAGCAATAACTAACGTAATGGCAATGGTCAGCCATGAGCGGGCACCCAGAAGCAGTGTGCCAATAAAGGTAAATATCAGGCTGGCGATTAAAAAACCGACGCTGTCCATCAAGAGCGTGTAAGCGATAGCCGCCGCTATAAACCACCAGTGACGAGTGCGTCCAAGGGAGAAACGTGACGAAGATAGCGCTGTTTCAGCCGCGGTGTCCGACGTGGACTGATGCTCAGTGGCTAATGCCTTCTTGCGGTCACTCCATGTGATGGCGAGCAGTATAAGGCCCAGCGTAAACAGAGCGATCAGCAGTGTTAATGGCCAAACGCGAGGCCCGATAAACGTGGACACTTGAGCAGAGCTTGGGAATTGCAGCGTGGGATAAAGACTCACCACCGCGAGTGACACGACCCCCAGCGCAAAAAGAGTGATCCTGGCGTGCATGGTAAACCCTGAAGGGGACAGTGAAAGGTCGGCCCCATAAGGCCGATCTTTCAAATGGATACAGGAGGGGCATGCCCCTCCACTCACCAGTAACTACTGGTTTAGTCGTTTTGCAGCAAGCGTGAGTAAAGCTCATAGTTGTTCTCAAGCCGCTGGCGGTATTCGTCGCTACCCATCCAGCCTGCACGGTAGTCAAGGTTTACACGCTCCGCGTAGCTCTGATACTCCTCGGAGTCGTAAACATCCTTGAAGGCGCCTTCCAGACGTTCCAGAATCGGCGTTGGCGTATCAGCATGTACAAAAATGGCGCGATCGTTACCGTCGGTCAGATCCCAGTCGTTTTCAACCGTGGTCGGCACATCCGGGTAGTCTTCAAGGCGCTCATCGCTGAAAACCAGAATCGGCATCATCTGGCCGGCTTCGATGTAGCTTAATAGTGGGCTCAGCGAGGTGGTGGTCGCATCAATATTGCCGCCCAGCACGTTAGCAGTGGCATTGCCGGTGCTGTCATAAGGGATAAAGTTCATGTCCAGACCCGACGCATCACGCAGCGACAGGAAAGCCACGTGGTCAGGACTTGCCGTATGGGTACCCCCAACGGTGACTTTGCCAGGATTTTCCTCAGCGTATTTCACGAATGATTCAAAATCAGGAAAACGCTCCGGATTAACAAAAAGCGCCATTACGTCAGACTGCATACGCGCAACCGGCGTTAACTGATCCAGACCCACTGGGTTCTGGCCCGCCGCAAGTGAGGTCACAAGCGTCGTGGAGGCAAAGTCCAGAGTGTGGCCATCAGCCGCGCTTGTCGCGGTACGCTGGTGGGCTAAAGCGCCGGACGCGGCGGGCAGATTTACTACCGTAATGCGCGCGCCGCCAATAGCTTCTTCAAACATCGGGCGAACGACCCGAGCGAAGTTATCAGTACCACCGCCAGCACCCGCGGCTACCAAGAACTGGATCGGCTTGCTGGGGAAGTTATCGGCATCGCTTGCACTTGCGCCGGTAGCCGCACCGAGCATGGCAAGACCTAGAGCAGCGTATTTAACACTATGTTTAGTAATCATAATTTTCTCCATGGTGATTGTTATTGCTTTTAGGGGCCATCAATACAGAAAGTAGGCACTTTAAAAGGCGCTCTACCGCTAGTTACTGGCTGTCGGCTGTAAAAAACAGATCATCCTGTTTAAGACGAAGCTCATGTAATCGGGAAGATGGTAGCGTGACATCGGCTAGGGTAATGGGTTGATTAGGCGCAATATCGCGAATAACGTCGGCGCCTGGTAACAGATAAAAGGGGACTTTTGCGCCATCGGAAAGCGCCGCAGCGGGGTGAAGCTCTGGACGCAGCCCTTCGATGTGCCGATGGTGGCCTTTCATCTCAAGGCGTTGGCCCGCTTTGATCGCTTGAGTGGCGCGCGCGGTCAGATCGAATTTAGGCGTGGTGGCATGACCGCCACCGGACGTTAAGCCGTTGAGTACCACATCGAGCAGAGAAATGGGCGCTTCCAGGCCCAGCAAATGGCGCGGCAGATAAACCATGGCGCTATTGCCGCTGCGGCTTAGTACGTGACCTTTATCGCGCAGCAGTGTCCAGACATGCGGGTCTTCACAGCGCACCACTACAAACACACCGCCAGCAAAGCTCAGCTCGTCTGGACGGCGCAGGCAGTTAAAGACTTCAAGGCGCTGGTTACCTTTTAGAACACCGCCCTCTGCCTGGGTATCCAGAAGTGTGGGCACTTCTGTGGTTCGCAGTACCATGGCATGAAATTCGGGCAGGTCAGGCTGCAGGCCGGTTGCGTTGGCAACGTTGACCATCTCACATAGGTCAGGCACTGAAATCTGCGGAATAGCGGATAGAGCCTCGCCGCGGGATTTGACTGTGGCGCGTGCATCGCTATCGTCAAGCTTCCAGAGTGCGGCCATTTCAGTGGCATCGTACTGGGTGCCGTTACAGGTTACGGTGCCTTGCGCTTCATCCCAGATAAAGTCGTATTCACTACTCTTGCCAGCAGAAATGATCTCAAACCCCAGCGTTCTAGCCCATGTGACAAGGCCAATCAGCAGGCTTGGCTGGTCGCCATCCAGCGGCGTGAAAAGACGCCCCTGGTCTTCGGCCAAGCGAGTCAGGTAAGGCCCGACCACCGATTCGGTTTCCTTGGTGGCAATACCGACATGTTTACCCGCCAGCAAGGCCGCTTCTGCATAACGGGCGCCGACATCAGGAATACCGGTAGACTCAACCAGAATATCGAACGGAAGTGCCGCGACCGTTTCGAAAGAAGCCGTGGCAATAAAAAAGCCTTTCTGCCAAGCGTCTTCGGCATCGCTTTCAGAATGGCATACCATTATTTGCGTGTCGGGAATACCCGCATGGCGCAAGGCTTCAGCCGCCTTTTCAGGATTGATATCGATCGCAATACGCGCCGACAGTCCTGGCATCTGGCGGGCTTGACGCAATACGCCACGACCAAAATCACCAGCACCCGCGATACAGGCTTCAACTACCTTGGTCGTATCAAAGTGTTGTAAGTAATTCATATGTAAAAGGTATTTCCTGTTTAGGTCAGAGCTTTCTGAACGGTGACCATGAACGTATTGATGTTTTTTTGTCACGCAAACGTAGTATACAGATGCTGAAATGTAGTGGTATACCATTTTTTGGGTCAATATACGTGGCCTAGTACTTTAGTATTGCCATGTTTGTTTATCCGATTAAATTGTTGATTTAATTAAATTATTTAATTAATTAATATTTTTCTATATGCGTTATTATTTGAAAGGAAATTTTTGGTATGCCATTCTTGGTGGTCGCTAATTAAAGTGAATAACTCCATGGAAGATATCGCCCCAATCAATCACGCCGGGCTTGTTGAAAAAGTCGCGCATTACTTACGCGAACATATCGTAATGGACCATTTTCAACCGGGGCAGCGGTTACCCGAGCGTACGCTGGCCGTTGAACTGCAGGTCTCGCGCACGCCGCTACGCGAGGCGCTCAAGATTCTCGCGACAGAAGGTTTAGTGGTGATTTCCCCCAACCGCGGGGCGGTGGTGGCTGAGGTCAGCGCGGCTGATATGAAAGAGAAAGCGTATGTTTTGAGTGTGCTTGAACAGGCGGCAGCCGAACTCACCTGCGTTATTGCCAGTGATGAGGATATTGCTGAGTTTCAAGCGCTGCATTATGAAATGAAAGCAGCCTTTCTAAGGCGCGACCGACAGAACTACTTTCGTTTGAACCAGGATATCCACAACCGTATTGTGGCTTTGTCAGGTAATACGACGCTGATTGACATGCACGCCACGCTTAGCCGGCAGCTATACAGGGTGCGGTATCTTTCTAATCAGAAAAATGAGAAATGGGCAACCGCCATGGAAGAGCACGAGGCCATTCTAAAGGCGCTGGAGGCTCGTGATGGCGTACGCGTTGGGCGCGAGTTGCGCAACCATTTAGGCAAAACCTGGATAAAGTACGCCAACGGCGAGCCGGTAACTGGCTAGCTATTGAAGATGAGACAAAAGCGTATAAAAAACGGACCAGTAAGTAACGTCTTTATGGGTAAGCTAAGCATCTCACTGCCCGGTAATGCTCTATTGAATATGCCCTTCCAGTTACTATCGGCGCTTCAACAAACGTCAGCTGACCTAAAGTATCCGTTTATGATGCCGATATTACTGACGCGCTATTAACTTTCGTAATTCAACTGATGGGTCAGGTATCACATGAGTGGTACCGGTGATGATCCAGTAAGTGCTGCTGAAAGGCATACTTTTAGCCTTGGCTTACGTATGTAAATAGTTGTTTTTCTTTCCCTCCCTTCGCTCAGATAAGTTCGACGAAAAGTTGAGCCTGCTCATCATGGCGACGCCTCCCCTGGAACGCTATGACAACCCCTTTGGGCTGGCTTGAGACAATCGCTAATCCTTGTTGCATCCTGGAGCATTAAAAATGCAGTTTAGACATTTATCAATCAGCAAACAGATTGGGCTGGGCTTCCTGGTCGCTGTGCTGTTTTTGGTCCTTAGTGGTCTGTTGAGTTCGTTTAGCCTTCGAAACGTTAATCAAACTATGCAATCCCTTTATGAAGATCGCGTGGTTCCATTACGGGGGCTCAAGATTATTTCCGATGCTTACGCGGTTAATGTGATTGATGCCGTCAATAAAGCCAATGCGGGACTGATTACCGCTGAGGAGGCATTGCAAGCAGTGCAAAACGCACGTGAGGTCATTGATCACGAGTGGGCATCTTACATGGCGACGTCACTTACTCCCGAAGAAGCAAGTATGGCTTCTGAGGTGCAAAAGCGCTTTGGCCCTGCCAATAGTGCCTTGAGTGCTTTGGAAAATACGCTACAAACCTACTCCGGTATGGTCGGCGGTGAGTTGAACGCGTACAACGGACAGCTCTATTCATCTATTGATCCTATTAGCAGCGTCATCAGCGAACTCATTGACCTGCAGCTGACTGAGGCCAGGCATGGTATGGAGCGCGGTGATGCTCAGTACCGTACGTCCATGATGGAAACGATTGGGCTAGGAGCGGCAGCTGTACTGATATCAATATGGGTCGCTATTGTTATTACACGAGGTATTACCCGCCCACTGGGCCAAGCGGTCAACCAGGCGCAAGCTGTAGCGGAAGGTGATCTGTCTGGCAGTATCGAGCCATTCTCAAATAACGAGATTGGCCAGCTCCTGATGGCTCAGAAAACCATGGTCAATAGCCTGGCCGGGGTAGTTTCAGAAGTGCGGAGTAATGCAGAGAATGTGGCAACGGCCAGTGTTCAAATAGCGCTGGGCAATAACGATTTGAGTCAGCGCACTGAAGTGCAAGCTTCGGCAATTGAGGAAACGTCAGCTTCTATAGAGCAGATGGGATCAAGCGCTACGCAAAATGCGGACAATGCGCATACCGCCAGTCAGTTGGCCGTCAGCGCAAGTCACGTGGCGAAGCAGGGCGGTGACGTGGTTGAAAAGGTGGTACATACCATGCGAGATATCAACGACAGCAGCCGCCAGATCAATGATATTGTTGGTGTTATTGATAGTATTGCATTTCAGACCAATATTTTGGCACTGAACGCTTCAGTTGAGGCCGCCCGAGCGGGAGAACAAGGCCGTGGTTTTGCGGTTGTGGCTAGCGAAGTTCGCAATTTGGCTCAGCGTAGCGCTGGAGCGGCAAAGGAAATCAAGGAACTGATCGGCGTCAGCGTTGAGCGTGTTGAAAAAGGATCAGTGTTGGTTGACCAGGCTGGCACCACCATGCAGGAGATCGTCACGTCGATTCAGCGGGTCAGTGATATCGTCAGTGAAATCAGTGATGCAAGCAACGAACAAAGTACCGCAGTTGGTCAAGTAAGTGAGGCGATTAACCAGATCGATCAGACAACTCAGCAAAACGCTGCTCTAGTTGAGGAGTCTGCCGCGGCGGCTGCTAGCCTCAAGAGCCAGGCGCAGCTGCTGGTTACCGCCGTTGAGCGGTTTAAGCTGGCTAATCATCAGAGTCTCAGCTCACATACCGAACAGACATATTTGCCGAGCAACTCGCATTATTGAAGCTGTGCAGGCACTTTTCAGGCAGAAACTAAGACGCTATCTGATCATTGATAGATCGTTTAGCCCACCAGTCGGTTCCACGTGTACGTTAGTCGTTTAGCGTAGGTTCCGACCGTGTGACTAGCCATATTGCCACGCCTATCAAGAGCGCGATAATACTCCACCGTAACCAGCTGTTACTCAAATGCAGTAGGATAAATAGCGCGCTTGCGCTAATCATGCTTACAGCAATAAATTTGGCGCGCCGGGAGATCGCCCTCTCGCGCTCCCAGTTATTGATAAGCGGCCCTACATAGCGGCGCGAGCGAATCCACGCTTCAAAACGTGGTGATCCTTTAGAGGCGCAGTAAACGGCGCCCAGCATAAACTCAGTGGTCGGCAGCAAGGGCAAGAAGATACCGATGACGCCAATGCCGAAACTCAGTGCAGCAAGGCCTACCCATAAGGCACGTACTAGCGTGATGGGTTGCTTTGAGTGGCGCTTTTGGGGCGAGCCGATGGGTGATTTCTCGTTCATGTATCCAGCTTCTCATGGATAACCGTGATTAGCGATGCGCCAGGTCAGTTTTGACAGGCTAATACGTTAATGCGCTAAGCATACTACGCCGTATTTAAAACTGCTTAACTCTCTCGACGCATTAGCGTGCCAGGGCAAGAAGCGGAGGAGACGCTGCGTGGTTCGCGGTCGCTTGAAACTCTGCGCCGTACACATCAGCGATGCGGGCGGGGGTTAGCACGTGATGCGGCTTGCCGTAGGCTATACGCTGCCCCTGATGAAGTAGCCACACCCCGTCGGCGTAAGTAGCGGCTAGGTTCAGGTCGTGTAGGACACATACGATGGCCATATGATGCTGTGTGGCCCAGGTGCGTAGTTGACGCATTAGCCGCTGCTGCTGGCCAATATCCAGCGCGCTAGTAGGTTCATCCAGCAGAAGCAGGCCGCCATCCTTTGCTGTGTTTGAGCGCCGCGAGAGCAACTGGCAGGCGCCGCGGGCGATCATCACTCGCTGGCGCTCGCCGCCCGAAAGCGAGAGTACGCTGCGCTTGGCGAGCGGGACGAGGTCCAGGTCATTGAGCAGTTCGGCGATGAGTGCTTTTTCAGGGTTGCTCCCCAGACACACCAATTCTTCCACTCGCCAATCGAACCCGACAGGTTCCTGCTGAGCGACTAGCGCACGGCGGTTGGCGAGCGCGTTGACCTCCCATTCATGCAGCAAGTGGCCATCCAACTGTACGCTGCCCTGTTCGCAGCGGCGATAGCCTGACAGCATGCTGAGCAGCGTGCTCTTGCCCGCACCATTAGGCCCTACAATCGCGAGCAGTTCGCCCGGGTGGATATCGCCATCGAAAGGCGCTAGTGCGGGAATCGAGGTGAACCCCGCTTGATGCAGGGTCAGCATGACGGGCTCCGGCGCATAAGCAGATACAGAAAGTAGGGCCCGCCCAAAAGGCTCGTTAGCAGCCCGACCGGGATCTCGGCAGGTGCACCTAGCGTACGTGCCAGGGTGTCTGCGACCACTAACAGCAGCGCCCCGCCCAGCATTGAGGCAGGCAGGAGTAGCCGGTGCCCAGGCCCTAGCCAAAGCCGTAAACAGTGGGGAACCAGCAGGCCAAGAAAGCCAATGACACCCGTGAGTGCCACGCAAAGCCCGACGCCAAGTGAGGTGGCCACGACAATGCGGCGTTTCAGGCGGTTGGCATCCAGCCCCGCCGCATGGGCTGTGGTCTCACCTAGCTGAAGCAGGTCAAGTTCGCTGGCGCTGCGCATTAGCATCCACAGTGCCAGGCTAATCAGTACCAGGGCGATAGCGGTGGTTCGCCATAAGGCATGGGTTAGCGTGCCCATCCCCCACAGGCTCAGTTGGCGCAGCTGTTCATCACTGGCGATAAACGCAAGGACACCACCCGCAGCACCGGCCAGGGTGTTAATCGCCAGGCCCGCTAGCAGCAGGGTCATAACAGCGGCACTGCCACCCTGGCGTTTGGCCAAGCCAAACACGATCACACATACGCTCAGTGCCCCCAAAAAGCCCGCAGCGAACTGACCGTAAAGGCTGTTGGCAGCGCTATCCTGAAAAACAACGATCCATAGCGCCACAAATAGCCCGGCACCGCTGGCAAGGCCGAGCAGCGTTGGGTCGGCTAAAGGGTTACGAAATAGCCCCTGCATGGCTGCGCCGCTGCCCGCGAGCATGGCGCCTACGGCAACCCCCAGCAGCAAGCGCGGTAAGCGCAGCTGCCACCAAACCTGTGTGCTGAGCGTATCTGCATTGCCGCTTAGCAGTGCCCATGGGGAAAGCCCTAACGCTCCTGACGCCGAGCCCCACGCCAAGGCAAGTAACAGCGCAAGCGTTAAACTGATAAGGACTCGTGGAGCGCGCCCCATCGGTCGCATCGTGCGCTGACGATAAGCCGTTAAGCTGACCATTACGGCGCAGCCAGCGCAGTGGGCGAGACGTTAAGTATCGCTTCAACATCCTGGCGTAAGGCTAACAGCAGGTCGGGCGCACGCGGCCCAAAGCCCAACAGTGCCTGATCATCGATAACGATTAACCGCTGCTTCTGGCCTGCCGGAGTAAGTGCCATACCGGGTAATTGCCATAAGGCCGTTGGGCCGCCCATAGCCTCTAAACCGCGCGCCGACATAATGATCAGCTCAGGCGCCTCGCGCACCAACGCCTCGGCGCCAACGCTGTGGTAGCCCTCCATTGCTGCGAAGGCGTTTTCCAGCCCGACGGCTTCAAGCGCCGTATGCGCCGCGGTTTGGCGACCAGCCGCACGCGGCGTTAAGCCGCTATGCTGGAGAATAAACATCGTCCGAGTTGAAGGTAAGGGGGGCAAATCGGCTAGGTATTCAAGCTTGTCAGTCAAGGTTTGCGCTAAAGCGTTGGCTTGTTCAGGCCGGTCAGTGTAGCCACCCACCGCGCGAACCTTTTCAGCAATGGCCGCTAGCGTAGCGGGTGCGTTAACCACATCCAGCGTAACGCCGACAGCGTCCAGCTGCTCAAGCACTTCTTTAGGGCCGGCATGCTGATTGGCAAGGATACGGTCAGGCTGAACCGACAGTACGCTTTCGGCCGAGAGCTGGCGCAAGTAACCTACGGAGGGCAGCGCTGTCAGGGGCTCAGGATAGAGAACCGTATCGTCGCGGGCGACCAAATTAATGTCAGCATTCAAGGCCGAAAGCGTTTCAGCAATATCGCCGCCCAGCACAACCCAACGTTCGCTGGCGCTCGTTTCCAGGCTGAACAACAGCGCAAGCAAAACGCTGGAGAGCAGTCGAATATGCTGCTTCATGCCACGGCCTCACGCTGATGAAGCTCATTCAATAGCTGCCGCCAGGCGGCGGATTCTGGGTTGCCCTCGCGGCGCTCGGCATATAGTTGCAGGACTAATGAGCCTTGTGCGTCAAACGCTTCAATACTGGTGACGCCTCCATCACGATTGGGTTTAGACACTTGCCACACCTGATCAATGGCAGTGTCGTCCAAGTGCAGGGTAAAGCTATCGCCAAACAGATTCAGCCAGCCCCGTGCGCGCTGGGGTGTGGGCAGTGTGCCCGTGCGGATTTGTACGCAGCCGGGGCTGGCGACAAACAGCATGAGTGGCAAGGTGTGCTGGCTTGCCTGATGGAGCACGTTTTCCAATATGTTAGCCGGTAGCGCTCGGGTGTAGTGGCCCTCCATCAGCTGGTTGGCCTCAATACGCTCCAGGCGATGGCGCTGCAGCAGAGCGAAGAATTGATGCACGTCCTGCATCGCTCCCCATTCGCTCGCAAGGTCGGGGGCGTTGGGAAGCGGGCGTTTTAGGCGCGGTGCACTCTGAGTGAACGCCGGAGTGTCCTGGGTGCCGAGTGCTGCTAACGCGTTCCAGGCGCTGGGAAGCGGTGTTTCCAGCGCAAAGCATTTGTGCACGGCGCAGCCGTGCTGGTTAAATATTTGCAGGCTCCAGCGCCACTCCTTTGAGCCATCTTGCGAAGGCATGGCATCGCGAATCAAGCACACCCAGTGCCAGTGGGGATACAGCAAGCGAAGATCCAAACCGCCAGGGTCGAGCAGCAGACCTGTTTGGGATCCGCCACGCAGTTCAGGATAGACCCCGGTTTGCTCAAGTACGGCCAGGCGTGAGCGGGTCAGCGATTTTACGCGGCCAAGCGTGGGCAGATAGCTTGCGATCTCGCTGGGTGGCAAGGGCAGTGTCCATACATCACGGCCCAGGCGAGCCGCCTGTAACTCGCCTTCGCTAATGGCTAGACGCTCGGCAATGTCGATGGCGGGCAGACGCGGCTGGGCCGCCCGCGCAGCATCAAAGGCTTCCAGAATAGCGATTTGTTGGGATTGAGTCATAGCGCACCTATATCGAGTTCACTGAATGGATTTACCACTGCCAGTTGAGGGTAGCGAACAGGCTGCGCCCATCGCCTAAGCTGCCATCGGGGCGGTACCACACTTTATCGCCCAGGTTGGCCAGGCGTAGCGAGGTATCAATGGCGGGGGTAAGGCGCCAAGCCAGGTGCACATCGTGCAGCCCATAGCCAGGCAGACGCTCGTCATCGCCCTGTTTATCAAAATCACGCGCCAAGCGGCTTTGCCAGCCGATACGCACATCATGGTTGTAGAGCGCCACTTCACTGCCGAGGGTCACTTCCATGGGGGTCTGACTGCCTAGCGCGCCGCCGCTGTCGCGGTCTTTACCGGAAACTTCTGAGAGTCCTATAAAGCTTGTAAGCAGAGGAAAGGCGCCGGGCTGCCAGGCAACGCGAGCGTCATAGCCCCATAGTTGGGCGCGCTGTACGTTCACGGCCTGAGTGGTACCCGCCATAATGTCGACCTGGGTGTCGATAAAGTCATCGGCGCGGGTGTCGAAGTAGCTGGCGCGCACCTGCCAATCGCCTTGATGCCAGACCACGCCACTTTCCCAGGTATGGCTGGATTCAGGAGACAGGTTAGGGTTAGGCACCCAGTAATTGTCGGGGGTACAGAAGAAAGGCCCGGCGCAGAAACCGGCAAAGTGGCGCTCGTTGGCGTATAGCTCAGAAAGGCTCGGCGCGCGGAAGGCTTCGGCGTAACCGGAGAACAGCATCAGCGCTTCATCGGGGCGCCAGGCCAGGCGAAAACGTGGCGAGACCTGGTCATGCACGCTATCGGCATCGCCTTGGCCGGTGGCGTCGTAACGGTCATAGCGGGCCCCCAGGCCTACATCAAACTGGCCGGCACCGCCCTCTGCTAGATAGCGGCCAGCGGTTAGCGTGGTGTCTAAATAAGCGGCCTGAGTGTCGATATCGGCTTTTGGAAAGCCGTTGGCGTTACCCTCCGGGCGCTGGCGCGCCTGCTCCAGTTCGCCACCAAATACCAATGTTTGGGAGAGCCAGCCGTGATTGATGGTGTGGTAGCCATCGCTTTGCAGGCCAACGCGTTCCAGCGTGCGGCTGGCTTGGGGCTCATCAATATCCTGCTGGCTAAACGTCAGTCGTGAGGTGATTTCTGTCGCTTGACCGGGCTGCCAGCGGTGGCCAAGCTGTAGATTGTTACTTTCGACATTCCGGTCGCGCAGCGGGTTACTGGCATCGCGTGATAACTGCTGAGGGTTAGCGGGCTGGGTGGCACGCTCATCGTAATGCTGCCAGCTGATAAACACCCGCTGATCGCTACTCGGCTCCCAACCGCCTTTGACCAGCAGGCTGTTGAGCGAGGCATCGTCTTCGGCCTCCTCGCCACCTGCGCGGCGAATATCACCGGACTCGCTACGGCCTATTGAAATCAGGCCATCCACTTGACCACTGGGTGCAGCGTGACGCCCAAAGGCTGTCAGACTGCCACGTAGCTCATCATTTGCTGTAGCGCCGCCAACAGAAAGCCGGGCGCCGCTGTCTTGGCCGGGGGCAAGCAAGTCCTTGGCTTCTACGCTCGTGAAACTTACCACGCCGCCCATGGCGTTACTGCCATAAAGGCTTGATAGTGCGCCTCGCGCTATCTGGACTTCCTGGATCAGCGCTGGGTCCAGGAAGAAGTTGCCTACGTGGCCAGTGGAAATATCCTGGCGAACGCCATCCAGTCGAACCAGCACGCCCTGGCGGCCAAACCCCCGCATGCTCAGCGTTTGACCGTTACGCCGTCCTGGCCCGGCCACATGCAGGCCTGGTTGACGGCTCAGTACATCTTCAATGCGGCCAGCGGTAGCCAGAACGGCATCATCACGGTCGATAATATCGATAATCAACGGTGCGCGAGAAAGGTCGGTAGGCGTCCGCGTGCCGGTAACGGTCACTGGATCCGCCGTTGATTGCGCTAACGCAGGGGCGATAAGCAAGGGGCAAAGAGCAAGGTAAAGCGGGCAAAGCGAGTAAACACGTTTCATGAGCCAGACCGTTCCAACAATAAGGAGGGTAATTGAAGCTGGCTGGGTGCGTTGGCTACCTGGCTGGCGTTAAGCGGCGTAAGAACTGATGGAGCGTTACGCCGTTAAAATAAGTTTTCCGCTTCTGGTAATACGCAATACGTAGCGGCGATTGTCATGTTGAATCACCAGTTGACCTTGCGGCCCAAGCAATTCGCGGCTTTCGACCTCACGAGGCGCAGGCGTATTGTCTGATTCTGTACCTCTATCGGCAAACTGCATGAGATACTGTCCCTTATGTTAATGATAATTATTGCCGATAAGATAGCAGGCCATTTGCGTCGGCTCAAGTAGATGAATAAGGAACCTGACCAAGCGTAGGGGAAGGGGGAGAGAAAGGCGTAGACAATGAAAGCGCTTTGAATCGTGCTTAATGTTTGAATTCAGGGGCGCAATATGGCCTTAAAAGTTATGTAGGAAATTTAGGTGAGCTATCAACTATCAGCTCACCTAAGTTAATAAGACTTAAAATTGGCTTTCAATGAAGCAATATCATATAGGTTGGATATTAATAATTAACCGTTTGTTAGATAACGTACGGCCAATACGACCAACCATTGATGGCTACTTCATTAAAGGGGTTTTATCCCGCTTTTTGGTTAACCAGCGTCTTAGCCAACTGGGTTAGCTTATTATCGGTGTTCTTTTCTTCTTCAAGCGTTTCAGCCAGAATATTTTTGGCTTCGCTATAGCCTAGCTGCTCGGCAAGAGCACACAGGGTGCCGTAAGTCGCAATTTCATAATGTTCGACTTTCTGAGCCGCGCCGATCAGGCCTGCATCGCGCACCGGGCCTTTCTCAGTGGCATCTATCAGCTCCTGGCCCTCTTCGATCAAGCCTTCCATTGCATGACACTTCATGCGCTTGATTCGAATATCTGGCAGGCTGTCGGCTACTTTTTCAAGCCTTTCCAGCTGGCCTTGGGTTTCTTCCAGGTGGTGCTTGAATGCCTCAGCCAGTTGGGGGTCATCAGCTGCCCGAGCTAATTTGGGTAGCGCCTTTGTTATCTGCTTTTCAGCACTGTTCGTGTCGGAAAGAAGATGAATGAAAAGGTCCTTGGCGTTTTTAATAACCATCGTATCGCTCCTGCTTGATTAAAAAGGATCATCCGTAATAAACGTTTACAGCCCTTTTAAAACTAGCAGGGAATTTGTGCCGGATAAATTTACGTAAGTTAAGCTTTGAGTTGTATATTAAGTATTTTAATACATCATTTTTTAAAGTTTTCAAAAAGGAGAGTTGATGAAAGTTAAGGTGGTAAAGGTGGCTGAGTAATATACGCGCTACAGCCCACCGATAAGCAATTGAGCAGCCACGCTAAACATCATAAGCGCTACGCCAATATCAATAAGACGCCAGGTAACTGGGCGCGCAAGCCAAGGCGCAAGGCTTGCGCCACCCAAGGCCAGTGCGCTGAACCATATAAATGAGCCGCTAGTGGCCCCCAAGGCGTAGGCGCCGGGCATTGGCTGCTGGGCGCCGAGTGCGCCAATCAGCAATACGGTATCCAGGTAGACATGCGGGTTAAGCAGCGTGACCGCCAGTGCGGCTAGCATTACGGCGTTTAACGAGCGGGATGATGTGTCAGTCGCCCGAAGCGCTTGCGGGCGCCAGGCACGGTATAACGCCTGGCTGCCATACCAAAGCAAAAACGCAATGCCGCCCCAGCGTGCGATGGCAAGCAGTAGCGGGCTTTGCGTCAATATACTTGCCAGGCCAAATACGCCCGCGGTTATTAGCGTGGCATCACATAAAATGCACAGCAACGCGACCGCTATATGGTGCTCACGCCGCAGGCTTTGCGATAAAACGAACGCATTCTGTGCGCCAATCGCCATGATCAACCCAATTGCCATCAGCAGGCCGTTGCTGTAACTCTGCCACATTGCGTGTATTCCTTATTAATCGCTATTTAGGGCGCGTTATGCCGCCCGTAGTGGCCCAGTTTGCTAGAATCGTTTTTATAAGCAAAATGAATACTCCTGATGCCCTATAAGGAAAACTGATTGCTCGACTATAAATTGCTGGCCGCCCTGGCCGCCGTGGTAGAACAGGGCGGTTTTGAGCGCGCCGCGAATATGCTGGGGATATCCCAGTCGGCGGTATCGCAGCGGGTCAAGCTGCTGGAGGCGCGTATCGGCCAGCCGGTGTTAGTGCGCGCGACGCCGCCTGCTCCCACCGAAATCGGTCGTCGGCTGCTCAACCATGTACAGCAGGTACGCTTACTCGAGCGTGATCTCACGCGCCAGGTCCCCGCGTTGGATGACGCAGTGCCGGAGCGCCTGCGCTTGGCGATTAATGCAGACAGTCTGGCCACCTGGTGGCCCTCGGCGGTGAGTGGTTTTTGTACCCACCAGAACGTACTGCTGGAGTTGGTCGTCGAGGATCAGGAGGTGGGATTAAAACGTATGCGGGCAGGCGAAGTGGCAGGCTGTGTATGTGCGGCCGAGCGCCCTGTCGCGGGGGCAAGCAGCGTCGCGTTAGGCGCCATGCCGTATCTGGCGGTTGCAAGCCCAGCCTTTATGAAACAGTACTTTGCTGATGGCGTGGATGCAGACGTCTTGCCCCAGGCGCCAGCTATCGTGTTTGGTACCGATGATTTGCTACAGCATCGCTACCTAGCGGCGCTTGGTATTATCGGCAGCTTTGCCTATCACCTGTGTCCTTCATCGGAAGGTTTTGTACGTTTGCTGGAAAGCGGACTGGGCTGGGGAATGGTGCCGGAGCTTCAGGTGCGTGATGCGCTGGCGCAAGGCAAGCTGGTGGAGCTGATACCCGGGCGCGCCATCAATGTACCGCTCTATTGGCATTACTGGCGCAACGGCGGGCGCTTGCTGGCAGGTTTGACGCAGCACCTTCGCCGTGAAGCGTTAGAGGCATTGGTGCCGCGTTAGGTATAACGCTCGTTAAAAGATAGCGCGAACAGCAAAATACAGGACTGAAGGGGCAAGCAGCGCGCCGAGGCCAGTGTAGAACGTGGCCGTCATGGCACCATAAGGCACCAGCTTCGGGTCGGTGGCGGCAAGGCCAGCCGCCACGCCGCTGGTGGTGCCCATCAAACCGCCGAAAATCATCGCTGAACGTGGGTTATCCAGGCCGATATGACGGGCAGCGACAGGGGTTAGGATCATCACCAGAATCGATTTGAATAGGCCGGCGGCAATCGAAAGGGCGATGATCTCGGAAGACGCGCCAATTGAAGCACCCGCAATGGGTCCGACAATATAGGTTACGGTACCGGCGCCAATGGTTGTCAGCGAAATGGGGTCGCGATAACCGAACGCGTAGGCTACCGCCACCCCGGCAATGAAGGATACGAACACACCTAGAAACAGGGCGATAATACCGCTGAGACCCGCCTCGCGAACTTCTTGAAAACGTACCCCGTAAGCCGTGGCTATAATCGCCAGATCGCGCAGCATGCCGCCGCCCATTAAGCCTAGCCCGGCAAATAGGCTGATATCGGCAAGACCTCGCGTACCGCCCGTATGAATACCGCCAAAATAGGCCAAGCCTAGCCCCACGATAATTGCAATGGCCGAGCCGTGAATACGCCCCTTGGTCAGTTTGTCGCTGATCAGATAGGAGAGGTACATGGCGCCGCCCACTAAGGCAAACGCCGCGATCAGGTGCTGTTTCTCAAGCTGAGTGACTAACGATTCAATCATAATAGTGGCCCCCAGTTAGCGGGCATGGCGCGCGCGAGCACGAGCATGAGATGGTGAGGAGGCACTTAACACTTTACGCGGCTTGTGTGGCGGAGTGCTTTCCTGAGTATCGGAGGCCTTGGGACGGCCAAGCTTGTTGAGAAAGGGAATTAACGCAAAGCTTGCGACTACCGCGACCAGGCTTGCGAGTAGCGCAATCAGACCGCCATCAATCGCGGCGGCGACATTCTGGCTGGCGGCCATTGCGACCACAATCGGAATATACATGCCGTTCCAGAACTTGATACCGTCTTCCGTGCTGGCGGGCATCTTCTTTTTGTCCATCAGATAGCCGCCCAGGAAGATCAGCATCAGCATGGCAATGCCAACACCCCCTACGTTCGAATTGACGCCGAGCAGCATGCCCAGCACATCACCAGCCCATAGGCCGACCAACATACACCCTGCCAGAAGGGCAACACCGTAAATCACCATGGCACAATTCCTGTCTTATCGTTGTTGTGAGGAGCACTTTTTATGGCCGCAGTCAGGGCTTGGCCCGATCCCCTGCGGCGCGGGAAGTAGGCTCAAACGTTAGCCGTCGCACGCTCTTGAGTGAATGTATCCGTGTAGGTGGTGCGCAGCTGATTCTTCTGAATTTTGCCCATCACGTTGCGCGGCAACGACTCGGCAAAGAAGACTCGCTTAGGCTGTTTGTAACGGGCTACCTGATCCTTGAGAGCTGCAAGTATCTGCGCTTCGCTAATCGCGTCTGAAGCGCTGGGCACGACCACTGCCACAACCCCTTCGCCAAGATCACCATGCGGCACGCCAATGACGGCGGATTCCATCACCCCCGGTAAGTCATCGATCAACTGCTCGACTTCTTTCGGATAGACGTTGTAGCCACCGGAAATCACCAGGTCCTTGTCACGGCCCACGATGTTCAGGTAACCGTGTTCGTCGATAAGCCCCAGGTCGCCGGTAATGAAGAAGCCGTCATCACGAAATTCGGCCTGAGTTTTTTCCGGCATACGCCAATAACCCTGGAAAATATTCGGGCCGCGTAGCTCAACCATGCCGGTTTCGCCCTGAGCGAGCGCCTTGCCGCTTTCGCGGTCAGCGATACGCACTTCTACTCCGGGAAGCGGCATGCCTACCGTGCCCGGGCGGCGCTTACCGTGGTAAGGGTTGGAGGTGTTCATATTGGTTTCGGTCATGCCGTAACGCTCAAGAATGGCATGGCCGGTGCGCTCTTCGAATGCTTCGTGGGTTTCAGCCAACAAGGGTGCCGAGCCTGAAATAAACAGGCGCATATTGGCAACCACCTCGCGGTTCAAACGCTCGGAGGCAAGCAGGCGGGTATAGAAGGTCGGCACGCCCATCAGCACGGTGGCGTGGGGCATGAGATCCAGCAGCTCATCAACATCGAGCTTGGGCAGGAACGTCATCGAAGCGCCGTTGATCAGCGTGATGTTGCACGCCACAAACAGGCCGTGGGTATGGAAAATCGGCAGTGCGTGGATCAGGTGATCCTGCTCGGTATACTGCCACGCTTCACTAAGCGACTGGCTATTGGAGGCCAGGTTCTTGTGGCTGAGCATGGCGCCCTTGGAGCGCCCGGTGGTGCCAGAGGTATATAGAATTGCCGCCAGATCGTCGCCTGCTACTTCGCACACCTGTTCGGTTTCCGGCGCATTAGCGACTTTTTCCATCAGGCTGCCGTCGGCCTTGGTGCCCAGGCTTTCTACATGGGCAACGCCACTGGTGCTGGCGCGTTCCTGAGCCTCTTTGAGTACTGCCGGGCGGCACACGTAAAGCTGTGGTTGCGCATCTTCGAGAAAGTAGGCAATTTCGCTGTCGGTATAGGCCGTATTGAGCGGCAGATACACTGCGCCGACCTGTAGGCAGGCAAGATACAGCATGACGATTTCAGGACTTTTATCGACCTGGACGGCGACTCTGTCGCCCGGCGAAACGCCTAGTTCCAGAAGGACGCTGGCCATTTTTCGGCTGGTCGTTAGGACATCGCCATACCGGTAGCGCTTACCCTCCAGCGTATCCATCAACACCTTGTTGGGCTGACGTTCAAAGTGCGGGTAAAACTGCAGGTAAAGGTTGTGGTTCATGAAAGGTGCCTTGTTATTTTGCGAGCGCTAACCGTTAAACGCTCGCTTCAGTATTGAAATGCTGGCTAGCCTGGCTTGCCAGTCGACGAATATCATTGGCGCATACCACGCTGTGGTCGCGGGTGTAGGCTTCATGATTCTGTTCGATACGGTCCAGCTGGTAGAGGTAATTGACCATCAGCCCGTGCGCTTGTTGGCGCCCTTTGGAGGAGGTGTCGCCCAGCCAGTTAAGCCGGTGAAGGCTTGCGCCATTGCCTAAATGGAAGCGCGCGACAGGATTAAGCGGTTGGCCGCTTCGGTGCTTGGCCTCGACCAGATAATGCGCGGCGAGGCGCATGAATTCCTTATGTGCGGCCGCCGGTAGCTCGTTTGTTTCAGGGGTGTCCAGAAAGGCTTCCAGAGGGCCGGACGGCGTGATGGCCTGAGAGGTCCGCTGCTCGGCCAGCCAGTCAGCAAAGCCCGGTACCGGTGACAGGGTGACGAAGTTCTTGAGCTGCGGCAGCTCGCGGCTGAGTTCCTGAACCACCTGCTTGATTAAGAAATTGCCGAACGATACGCCTTTAAGCCCTGCCTGGCAGTTGCTGATGCTGTAGAAGACTGCGGTATCGGCTTCATCCAGCGGCACCTCTTCGCCGTGTTCCAGAATGCGCTGCACGTTGTCGGGGATACCTTTGCATAGCGCCACTTCCACAAAGATAAGCGGCTCATCACCGGTTGCCGGGTGAAAGAAGGCGTAACAGCGGCGATCTTCCGGGTCTAGTCGGCGGCGCAGGTCACGCCAGTCGCTGATGGCGTGCACGGCTTCGTATTGAATCAGCTTTTCCAGCACGGCGGCGGGCGTGTTCCAGTCGATGCTTTCCAGCACCAGAAAGCCCCGGTTGAACCAGGAATTAAACAGATGGGAAAAATCGCTATTCAGCGCGGCAAGCTCGGGTGCGTGACGTAGCTGCTTGAGCAGGTCGGCACGCATTTTCACGAGCTCAAAGGTACCGCCCGGGCAAAGGTTCAAGCGGCGCAGTAAATCCTGGCGACGTGGCTCACAAGCGTTAAACAGCTTTTCAAGGGCCGCGTTATCTTCAGTCTCACAGTAAGCCTGGTACGCGGCATGAATGGCCCCTGGCTCGGCAGCGTAATCACTGGCAAGCAGCGAGAAGAAGGCCAGGCGCTCTTCGGGCTCCAGCTGCTGATAGTGGGTTAAGGCGCGCTGCGCGGTCATTATCTGGGAGGCTTCACCGCCGCGCTGCATCAGCGTTTCACAAGCCGAAGAGAGAGCGTGAAGGTGCGCATCACTGCTTTGCGTGGCGTTAGCAGCGCTGCCTAATAGGCGAGTACGCGTGCTGATATTGGAGAGTAGCCCTTGAAGAAACGTCATGTTCACATTCATGCACATCGACCTCTGGATGGACAATTCGCTAGCAGCGCACGCTCGATGGCGCTAGAGAGATGTATCAGGTGGCTTGTTATATATAACAAATAGAGGTTTAAAATATCTGGGTCAAGAGGCAGAAGGGTAGACATAGGGCGAAGAGGTCGCTGAAAGCCACAGCCAGACGGGCTTTAGCTGGAATGGTGAGGTGCAAATGAAGTGTGAAAAGCGTATTGCAGAGCAGTAGAGTGGCTTCGGTACTGAGGAATTAAAGCTGCTGCGCGGTCAGGACATGGCATAGAGCGCATATCGCCATGATCATCACCGCACAGCCGTCAAACTTTCAGGCAGTTGTTTAAAAAGTGCTTATGCGTTTTACCTGCGCTTAGCCGTTATTCGGCGTCGCGGTTGATGTTAAACGGCGACCACGCCTGGCGAACCGGCATGATTTCCAAACGGTTGATATTGATATGCGCAGGCAGCGTGGCGAGGTAATAAAGCTGCTCGGCAATATCTTCGGCCTGTAGCGGCGTGGTGCCGCGATAAAGCGCATCAGACGCCTCCTGGTTGCCCTTGGTGCGTACCAGCGTGAATTCAGTTTCTGCCATGCCGGGGGCAAGGTCGGTCACACGAATACCGGTGCCCAGCAGGTCACAGCGCAGGTTGTAGCTAAATTGCTGAACGAATGCTTTGGAGGCGCCATACACATGGCCGCCGGGGTAGGGCCACTGGCCAGCAACGGAACCAAGGTTAAGAATGCTGGCGCCTTCACCCTGAGTAAGCAGGAGTGGAAGTGCGGCGTGGGTAACGTTAACCAGGCCCGTGATGTTGGTGTCGATCATGGTGTGCCAGTCTTTAAGATCGACCTTCTGTGCCGGTTCTGGAGCTAGCGCCAGACCTGCATTGTTGATCAGGCAGGTGAGGGGTAAAAAGCTTTCGGGTAGCTCGCCCAGTGCCTTGGTGACAGCATCGCTATCGCGAACATCCAGGGTCAGAGTGAGTACCGGCACCTGCTTAGAAAGTTCTTCCTCAAGCGCCTTTAGGCGCTCTTCCCGACGGCCGGTCAGAATCAATGACCAGCCGGCTTGTGCAAAACGCATGGCGGCGGCTTTACCAAAGCCAGAGGTAGCACCGGTAATTAAAACGCTAGGCATCGCGAAGACTCCTTCATCAAGGGGGCAAATAGGCTCAGCTCTAATGTAGCCTGTTTGGGCTTACTTAATGAAGAGTTGATGGCTATTTGCTCTTACCGTAAGCGATTGGGTGTGCAGAGCAAATACTGCGCTTTTCAGGCTAGCCAAGCTGACGCCGCCAACGGTTTTCGATGGTTTCAGGCTCCGTCGGGCCGTAGTAAACGCTGTTGGTGCCTGAATTGCTGCTGGCACAATAGTGCCCCCACAGCTGATCGCCCAAGTCGTAATGCCACCACTCGCTGGGGAGGTTGGTGAAACCTTGCTCAGCCATGGTGTGGTAGAGCAGGCGGCGGTGGTCGCGGGCGTTACGCTGATTAGCAGTTAGGCTATCTAGCTTCTCAAAGTGATCCGTATGAGAGGCGGGCAGCGTTTCATCAAACAGGGTGCCCATGTCTAGTGGGACGCCATCTGCGTCGCAAAGCGTGACATCCACCGCGCCGCCGGTTAGATGAGGGCTTGGGGCGCTGGGATCTTGGCTGGGCACGGAAACAAACTCGCGGGTACGCGCTAAGAGCTCGCTTTCCGATAATTCAGGCTGACGGTTTTGAATCGCCGCCTGCAGGGTTTCAAACAGGTATTGCTGGACCCGCCACGGGCGCCAGCCATCCAGCACAATAAGCCCGATGCCGTCAGGCAGGCTGCGTGCTGCGGTCATCAGCGCCCGGTAAACGCCTTCGCGCACGAAGCACTCGTTCACAGCACCAGGGATGCCCAGACGTGCGTAAGCCGGGAACACCCGAATAGGAGCGGGTGCCAGACTCATGGGAAGCAAGCGCTCGCCGTTATCGGTAATAGACAGGCGGCTGACCTTGTCCCACTGGGGAGCCGGGTGGCTAGGTATAGGCGACAAGGCCTTATCAGAAATCGAAGGTGCAGGCATTGTCTTATCCAAAAGTAGAGGGCAGCCAGAGCGCAAGCGCGGGGAAGAAAATAATCAGTAACAGTACGGCAATGGCGGTTAGTACAAAGGGCCAGATCGTTTTAAACAGCGAGACGATCTCTAACCGGCTCACGGCCGCGGCCACAAATACACAGGCGCCCAAAGGCGGTGTAATTAACGCAATGGTGATATTGAGCGTGATAATGACGCCCAGATGCACGGGGTCGATGCCTGCCATCATGGCCACCGGTGCAAAGATAGGCGTGAGCAGCATCAGCGCCGACACTTCTTCCATAAACATGCCGGTCAAAAAGGTGATGGCGCTAAGCAACAGCAAAATAATAATCGCGCTGTCGACATAAGGTGACAGCAGCGAGACGAACTGACTGGGCACCTGGGCATAGGAGAGCAACCAGCTAATGGTCGCCGATGCCGCCATAATCAGGAAAATAGCGCAGGTCAGTCTTGCCGTATCGATAATCGCCCGCCAGCAATGGCGCAGACGCAGGTTACCCAGCAGGACACCACATAGCGCGACATAAAGCGCCGTCAGGGCGCCAGATTCGGTGGGCGTTACAAACCCCAGCACGATGCCGGCCACGATAATCACCGGCGCTACCAATGCGGGCATGGCAGCGACGAACGTAACGGTGAGCTCTTTAAGTGTGGGTAGCCGTCCGCTTTTAGGTAGCCGATGGCGCCAGGCATACCAGGCGTTCATGCCCATAAAGGCAGCACCCAACAGCAGACCGGGAATAATACCGGCAAGAAACAGGTCGCCAACTGATGTGTTGGTTAGTGACGCATACAGGATCATGAAAATACTGGGTGGAATGATCGGTCCAATTAGCGAGCTGCCGGCCGTCAGACCAGCGGCAAACGCCCGCGAATAGCCTTCTTTCTCCATGGCCGGAACCAATAGCGAGCCAAGCGCTGAGGTGTCGGCCACGGCTGAGCCATTGACCCCGGCAAAGAACACGCTCGAAACCACGTTAACGTGGCCCATACCGCCGCGTAGGTGGCCAACCATCAGGCGTGCAAAGCCCATCAGGCGCTCGGTAAGGCCGCTGGCATTCATTAAGTTACCCGCCAGAATAAACAGCGGGATGGCCATCAAGGAGAACACGTTGATGCCGCCAAAAAACTGCTGTGGAAGCATGCGCGGAATCATCGAGGGGTCGACAAAGATGAACCCGACAATGGCTGTTACCAGCAGCGAAAGAAAAAGCGGCAGCCCAAGCAGCACATGGACAAGAAAGACTCCCAGCATGGTTAAAATCATGCGGTTTCCTCCACGGTTTTAAGCGGTGCAGGCCCATACAGCACGGCATGCCAGGCAAGCAGGGCAAAGCCTAAAGGAAGCGAAAGGAGTGGTATCGAACGGCTGATGCCCAGCCCTGACGAGGTGAACATGCTCACTGAGAGCGCATAACGGTAGCTGATGACGGCGCCGCCCAAGGCGATGATTAAAGTAAGCAGCCACTGATAAATATTTAACAGGCGGGCCAGAGACACTGGCAGCAAGCGCTCCAGTAGCCCAACACGCATATGCCCCCCTTCTGACCACACGGCACCCGCCGCCAGCATTACGGTGGCGATAATCAAGAAGCGCGACAGCTCGTCAGTCCAGATCGGCGCGCCGCCAACAACATAACGCATCAAGACGCCATACAGAATGGCGAGTACATTAACGGACAGTAAAGCGCCCGCGAGGGTAAGCGTAACTGGACGGCTAATCGTCAGCAGCCGGTGTCGAAGCGAAGTCAGCATGAGAGTACTTCCGAAAGCACGAATGGAAAGGGCCGACGTTAATCGGCCCTGATGATTACGCGTCAGTCAGTGGCTGGTTAGTTATTCAGCTCATCCATACCAGCATCTTCGAGCGCCATGTCGATCCAGCGCTGCTCGATGCCACGTTCAGTCAGCCACTCAAGGTAAGCGGGCTGACCAATCGTACGGAACGCTTCCAGGTCATCATGCGAAGGACGGATGACTTCCATGCCCTGCGCTTCCAGGTACTCGATGCGTGACTCTACCTGAGATTCGTTGGATTCACGGGCATTGTGGTTAGCCTCGGCAACCGCTTCCATAAACGTAGCGCGAAGCTCTTCATCCCAGTTGGCGATCATGTCGCTATTGCCTACCAGGAACTGGTCGGAATACTGGATGTTGGCAAGCGTCAGGTACTTTTGCACTTCGTAAAGACTTGCAAGAGCAATGTACATCGGCGGGTTCATCTGCCCATTGGCAACGCCGGTACGCAGGGCCATGTAGGTTTCGGTCCACGGGATGGGCGTGCCGGACGCGCCGAAGGACTCATAAAGCGCTACCTGGCTTGGGTCCATGGCCCGGAAACGCAGCCCTTTAAAATCATCCGGGTGGCTGATCGGGCGCTCGTTATTGGTGAAGGCCAAAAAGCCGCCTTCTTCAACCACTGCGAGCATATCGATACCGGCACGCTCGGCAAGTGTGTCAGTTAACTCCTGCCAGTAATCACCTTCATCAAAGAAGGTGCGGGCGGCATCGAAATCGTCAAACAGAAAGGGGATGGCGCTAACGAACAGCTCTTCAACCAACGGGGAAACACCCGCGAACGACGCGATGTTGAGCATCGGCGTGTTCATGGTCTGCTCCATGCGGTCTTCTTCACTGCCCAGCATGCTGTTGGGGAAAAGACGCAGTTCGACTTCGTTATCCGTCTTCTCGGCAACCAGCTCTTTCAAGTTGGTCGCGAAGACGTGAACCGCGTTTTTTTCGGCATCGGGCTGGCCGTTGTAGCTTAAGTTGATGGTGGTAGCCGCAAAAGCACTACCAGCCATCAGTGCAGAACCCACTAGGCAAGCGCCGGTAAGTAATTTCGGCATGAAATGGGACGGTAACATGGAGATCTCCTTGCTTATTATCATAAATGGCAGGTTGAGAGAATTACCTGCTCAGGTTCTTTTTATCATTACATTAGAAGACTAGGCATTGATGCGTTGACTATGCAATACCTAAAGCGTTGTCTTTAAGACAACAGTCGGGGCGCGTCGGCAGAAAAGAAACGCATCCCTTGGCGTAATTGTTCAACGCAGGCGTGGGCGGCCACGGTAAGCTCCTGGCCCTGCAGGCTGACGATTTGTGCCCGTGCGCTATTCATTAACGGATACTTCATGGGCAGCGCGATTATTTCCTGGCGTTCAATTTCATCAATGATGGTGATCTCAGGCATAAAGGTGACGCCAATGCCTGAGCGTACAAAATTTTTAAGCACCGCAACGGAGTTGGTATAAAGGCGCGCCTCAATATGAATTCGCTCGTGCTGAGCTACCATATTGACCATTTGACGCATGCCAAAAGGGTTGTCCATTAACCCCAGTGGCCAGGGGCGTAAATCGTTTAAGTTGATTGGCCTGTGCAGTGCGCATAAGGGGTGGTCAGGAGGCACAATTAAATCCAGCGGCTGGAAGGTCTCGACATGACAATCAAGGGTAGGGTCGACGGGCGGCGCATAGAGTAGCGCAAGCTCCACCTCACGGTCTTTGAGCAGCGAGATAGCTTCATTCACGCCAGCCATGCGAATCTCGACGTTAATGCCGCTAAACATCGACATAAAATCGCCGAGCGGTTTGGCAATTAAATCAGCGATAAAGCCTTCACCCACGGCGATCCGGACATGCCCACGTGCCAGTCCTTGAAGCGCCATCAGCTGCGATAATACCGACTCTTCCTGAGCGCGCTGGGTGTGAAAATGTTGCACCAGTAACTGTCCCGCCTGGGTGGCACGCATACCGGTGCCGTGGCGCTCGCAAAGCTTGGTGTTCAGGGTTTCTTCAAGCGCTTTGATCTGGCGGCTAAGCGCCGAGGGGTCAACGTCCAGGTGTGCCGCGGCACGACGCAATGACCCACGCCGGATCACTTCGTTCAGATATGTCAGGGCGCGCTGGTTAAGCATAAGGTGATGACCATACGGCAAATGTTTAACGATGTGGCCGGAAGCTTACCAGAGGAAGCGTTAGTCAAAAGCGCAAACAGCGCAGAAAAATGCGGCGCCAACCGGTGAAAGAGCGAGCACAGAGCGTTTGCTTTGCCCCCTGAAAGGTTTTAGCCGACAATGCAAAACATCGCGATGGCTGAGCTTGAGGATTTTACATGCAGGGAAATGGATTTTTTGACCGGGTAGGCGAGACCATTGGCGATGTGATTCGTACCGTGGTGGAGTTTTTACTGGCTATCTTCACTAACTTCTTCGGTGCATTGGAAGAGTTTGTCGATGGGTTAAGCCGCTCGCTGGGAATTAATGCCTCCTTCTTCAGTATTCTGGTACTGATTATCGGGCTTTGTCTGCTGTGGGGTGGCGTGAAAGCCATACTCCGCGGGTCGATATTCGGAGCTATTTTCCGGATTGTGCTGGCGCTGTTTATACTTTCTTGGCTGATAACGTAATTAAGATAGTCAGAGTGGCATACAAGTAAGCGTGCTAAGTATTTGTATTGATAGCGTTAATTCGGGCAAACGTTTGACGTGTGAGTTCGATTCATAACGCTATGACGATTTATCATTTGCCTATTTGGTGCAATTTGCCATCATTTCGCACTTCTTTAGTGCAAAGTGAGCGAGATGAAAACGTATCTTGGCAAAATGCGTGGCGAGCGCATCCAGCGTAATTTAGTAGGATGGGAAGACGCAGTGTGGTCATGGGTTGGCGCATTTGTCGGCATGGCCGTGATTTGCTGGTTAAGTTCCGCCTGGCTTTCCCAGCAGCTGCTGATTGTGGGCTCGTTTGGGGCAACGTCAGTACTCATCTATGCCGCCCCTGAAAGCCCCTTTGCCCAGCCAAGCCACGTGCTGTTTGGCAGCGTGCTGTCGGCCTGCATAGGCGTAGGCTGCTATCAGCTGCTTGGGGCGACGCCGATTTCCATGGCGCTTTCGGTATCTCTTTCAATTCTGGTAATGCAGCTAACCCATACCGTGCACCCGCCAGGTGCGGCGGCGGCTCTAATTGCCGTAGGTGGCGGCGCTAGCGTACATCAGCTGGGCTGGTGGTATCCGTTGTTGCCTATCGGCATGGGCTGCGTGGTAATGCTGGTGATCGCCATTCTGGTCAATAACCTGGCTCGCCATCGCCGCTACCCGCGCTACTGGTAACCCTTCAACGGTTAAGCCATTAATGCCTAGAGGCTATTTAACTGCTGCTCTAGTGCGAAGATATGCGCATCCTCAACCTTCAAGTGACGCAGCGCCTGGGCCAGATTGACCAGGTAGTCGCGGTTGGGGCCGCTAGGGCCGGAGGCGCGGGCAATCTGGCTGGCCATGGCTTCAAGCGTGTCGGGCCCTAAAAATGCAGGGTTATCTTCGGTGGCCAGATACACCAATCCTGTTGTTTGCTCCTGAAACCCGTCAGTAAAGTGTAGCGGCGTCACTTCACGCAAATAGCCATTTTTTTCGCGTTGATCCAGCGGGGCCAAGGTTTCTGGCGTAATGCGGTAAGCCATACCATGGCAAATCGCACCCGGAACAGGGGTTAATGTGACCACGCGCCCTGGGGCTTCCAAGGTGCCGCGGTGGTCATGGGAACCCTGCCAGAAGCGGCGCTCCCAACCGTTAATATAAGCGCTGCGCCTTTCCAGATACGCAAAATCCGCTTTCCAGATCAGCGACCCGTAGCCAAATAGCCAGATGTCGGCGTTTTCATCGAAGTGGTTGCGCTGCTGGTTAATGGCCGTGGTATCGATCAACATGGGTAATCTGAATGTGGCTTAAAACGCCATGGTACCATGCCCTGGCACCTTCTTCTGGAGCGATCATGCGCGCTATTTTTCTCGTCGATAATGGCTCACTACGTCCGGCGGCAACGCTAAATTTACGCCGCGTGGCAGCCGCCCTCAGCCAGCAAATAGGTGAAACGGTACAGGCCGCCTCGCTGCTCCACTCCAATAAGATCCCCGCTGATCAACTCGATGGTACGCCCGCGCTTACCCTTGGCCCTGCGGCTGAGCGCAGCGCTGAGCAAGGAGCCACCGAGATCATCGTGGTGCCGTTCTTTTTTGGTCCAAGCAAAGCTTTGACCGGCTATCTACCCGAGCGCATGGCGACACTGCAGGCAACGTTCCCACGCGTTAGCGTACGCGTCGCCCAGCCGCTGGTAGACGAGCGGGGTGGCAACGATCTGCGTTTGGCTCACCTGTTGGCTGACAACGTGCGTGAGCACCTTAACGGCAAGCCGACTCGCGTTGCTCTTGTCGACCACGGCAGCCCGATTGCTGAAGTGACCGCTGTTCGTAACCGGCTGGCCGGGCAGTTGAGTGCCCTTTTGGCAGACGACGCCGTGTGTGTAGCGGCAGCGTCAATGGAGCGGCGCGAAGGTGAGGAGTACCGCTTCAATGAGCCTCTTTTGGAAAATCTGCTGAACTCCAATGAGTTTCAGGCCGGGCCGGTGATTCTGGCCATGCTGTTTTTGTCGCCTGGCCGCCACGCGGGTGAGGGCGGCGATATCGATGAAATTTGTTGCGCGGCACAAAAGCGTCATTCAGCGCTTAGCGTAGTGACCACAAAGCTTGTAGGTGAGCATCCGGACGTTGTGGATATTCTCTATTCCCGGTTGTGCCAAGCAATTGATGGCGAACGTTTTCTGCTCGAGCTGCCTGCGCTGACCCATACGTCACGTTAGGCGATAGGTGTAACCACGCCCAAGAGCGCGTAGAATCGCGAGCCTTTGTACGCGCAATTCGCCAACCAGGGTCCACATCTTGATCGCTACCGCCAATATCACCATGCAGTTTGGGGCCAAGCCCCTGTTTGAAAACGTTTCCGTCAAATTCAATAACGGCAATCGCTACGGTCTGATTGGCGCCAACGGTTGCGGTAAATCGACCTTTATGAAGATCCTGGGCGGTGAGCTTGAGCCCTCTTCGGGTCAGGTAATGCTGGATCGCAGCACGCGGCTGGGTAAGCTGCGCCAGGACCAGTTCGCCTATGAAAACGAGCGGGTCATCGACACCGTGATCATGGGTAACACCGAGCTTTGGAAGGTTGCCGCCGAGCGTGAACGTATCTATAGCCTGCCGGAAATGAGCGAAGAAGACGGTATGGCCGTGGCCGACCTTGAAGTACGCTTTGCCGAGCTTGACGGCTACACCGCCGAAGCCCGCGCGGGCGAACTGCTTCTGGGTTTGGGGATTCCCATTGAGCAGCACACCGGCCCAATGAGTGAAGTGGCTCCCGGCTGGAAGCTGCGCGTGCTGTTAGCCCAGGCGCTGTTTTCAGACCCTGATGTGCTACTGCTCGACGAGCCTACCAACCACCTGGATATCAACACCATCCGCTGGCTGGAAGATATTCTGACGGCGCGTAACAGCACCATGATTATCATCTCGCACGACCGTCACTTCTTAAACAGCGTATGTACGCATATGGCGGATCTGGATTACGGTGAGATTACCCTGTTCCCGGGTAACTATGATGACTACATGACGGCGGCAACCGCCGCGCGTGAGCGTCAGCACTCGGATAACGCCAAGAAAAAAGCCCAGATTGCTGAGCTTCAGCAGTTTGTCAGCCGCTTCTCGGCGAACGCCTCAAAAGCCAAGCAGGCGACCTCACGGGCGCGCCAGATCGATAAAATCAAGCTCGAAGACATCAAGCCTTCCAGCCGGGTAAGCCCGTTTATCCGCTTTGATCAGAACAAGAAGATTCACCGTAATGCGGTCAACGTTGACGCGATTACCAAAGGCTACGATGACGGTGCGCCGCTGTTCGACCGGTTCTCAATGACCGTCGAAGCCGGTGAGCGTATCGCAATCATCGGCCCCAACGGCATCGGCAAGACAACCTTGCTGAAAACCCTGGCAGGTGAGCTGCGCCCCGATAAAGGCGAAGTGAAGTGGACCGATGCGGCCGACGTTGGCGTATTTGCTCAGGACCACGCCGATGACTTTGCCGTTGATATGACGCTCTTCGAGTGGATGGGGCAGTGGACGCAAGGCGGCGAGCAGGTGGTACGCGGTGCGCTGGGGCGCATGCTGTTCTCAAGCGACGATATCGGAAAATCTATCAAGGTTATTTCCGGTGGTGAGCAGGGGCGGATGCTGTTTGGCAAGCTAACCCTGACCAACCCTAACGTGCTGCTGATGGATGAACCGACCAATCACCTGGATATGGAGTCTATTGAGGCGCTTAACCTGGCGCTGGAAAACTACCCAGGCACGTTGCTGTTCGTAAGCCACGACCGTGAGTTCGTCTCAAGCCTCGCCACGCGCATTATCGATATGCAGCCAGAAGGCATTGTCGACTTCAGCGGCAGCTATGACGACTACCTGCGTAGCCAAGGCGTTGTGTAAGGCTAGCCAATAATCTGCTGGTAAGTCTCTTCGGTAGCGCTTTGATGCTGGGTATCCAACACATCGGCGTTAAACAGCGCTGCCGCTTCTTTCGCAATCGCCACATAGGCAATCATCTGTTGATTGCGGCGTTTGCGTAAAGGTGGCTTAACGATCAGGCTGATGCCTTTGATAGCATCGTCAGCGCTTTCGTCTCTGAATAGATCCGGCAGCTCGCCAGGTAAGAAGGCATTGGCAATGGTAATGGGATTGGCGGGTTGTTGCCCGGCGACCAGAAATATCTTCTTTAACGGGTCGTAGTCGGCATTGATCTGTTTAAGCCACTGGGTAAGCGTCTGCTCGGTGGCTTGCCCGGGTTCCGCAAAAATAATAAATAAAGAGTGCTGAGAAACCTTGGCGGCAGGTTTGGCATGGACAGGGGCGGGCGCGGGCGCTGGTTCGGGCACGTCGCTCACGGCCACTTTCTCTTGCGACTGTTTTTTCAAGGCGGCTTGCGCCTTTTTGCGCTGCCGAATGGGGCGAACGATAAACACGAAAAGAGCCAACGCCACGCAGCCCAATAGCATGGAACCCAGTGCCAGTAGTGTTGCCAGCGATGTATTTTCCAAAACTTGCCTCTCCTTGTTTTTCGATCATCGATACCACCGTCTCCATGGACTATTTCATGATGGCTATTCCATGGCAACAATGGCTGGTTGAGCCGCAAAATGGCGCGAGTAAAGCAAGCGCCTGCCTGGGCACCAACTGATCTATGTTGTGCAACCTCGTAGACTACCAGCCTTTTCCGCCGTTGAAGCATAAAAAAGCACTACCGAAGTAGTGCTTGAGATAGTGCTTTCCAGCCAATTAACGCTTAGGGCCTAGCCAATACGGTCATAACCGTTATCCATGAACGGGTAGTCGGTATAGCCTTTCTCGTCACCACCGTAAAACGTGTCGTGATTGGGTTGGTTAAGCGTAGCCCCTAAACGAAAGCGCTCGGCCAAGTCAGGATTGGCAATATAGGGTCGCCCGAATGCCACCACATCGGTGGTTTTATCGTTAATACGCGCTTCGGCGTGTTCGGCATCGTAGTTACCGCAGTAGATCAGACTGCCGGTAAAGCGCTCACGCATTTGCTCACGAAAGCCATCAGGGAACTGAATGTCGCCACCCGCCCAGTTAGGTTCGTTCAAGTGCAGGTAGGCAAGGCCGCGCTTGGAAAGCTGTTCTGCCATGTAGAAGGCCATCTCTTTCGGCTCATCATCGGTCAGGCCGAACAGTTCGATGAACGGCGTCATTCGAATGCCTACCCGATCCGCACCGTATACTTCAATGACCGCATCAATAACTGCTAGCGGGAAGCGGGCGCGGTTTTCGATTGAACCACCGTATTGATCGGTACGCTGGTTGGTGCCCGTCGCCAGAAATTGGTTGAGCAGGTAAGCGTTGGCCGCGTGTACTTCCACCATGTCAAAGCCAGCGCGCTTGGCGCGTTCGGCGGCCTTGCGGTAGTCGTCCACAATGCCGGGAATTTCGTCGGTTTCCAGTGCACGGGGCGTGCTGGTGGGGTGCTGCCCGGCGGTACCGTCTTCAAACTCAACAAAGCACTGGGCGCCTTCGCCTTTCAATGCGCTAGGTGCCACTGGCTGCTCGCCGTTGGGTTGAACCATTTCATGCGAAACGCGCCCAACGTGCCACAGCTGTAGCGCAATGCGCCCGCCCTTGGCGTGCACGGCATTCACTACCCGCTGCCAGCCAGCTTCCTGTTCGTCGGTCCAGATGCCCGGTGTGTAAACATAGCCGCGGGCGGTCGGGGAAATATTGGTCGCTTCGCTGATAATCAGCCCTGAGCCAGCGCGCTGACCGTAATAGGCTTCCTGCAGCTTGCCCGGCACGCTGTCCGGTGTGCGGGCACGCGTCAGCGGCGCCATGATAATGCGGTTAGGGATAGACAGGCTGCCCAGTTCCAGTGGTTGAAAAAGCGCTTCAAATGCCATTCAGCCAACTCCTTTTGCGTGATTGGATAACAATACAGGTAAGAATAGACCAGTTTACTAGTAAGTGCCACCCACCGTTTTATGCTCCGATACATAAGACCGCACGCATAAAAACAAAACCCCACCTTAAAATAAGATGGGGTTTGGATAATGTATGGAACAAGGGTTTAGTTAGCTACGCTGCCAAAACCAGCGGCGTTTAGGAGGCACTGCCATCATTTGAAGCGCGGTATTGAGCGGCAGCATGATGGCCGCTAGCTGGCGGTAGCACAAGGCGCTACTCAGCACGCCCGGACACTGCTTTAACAACAGCTCGCATTGCTGTGAGGCAAAAAATATCTGCTCGACCGTGGGCGCAGCAAACAGCGGTTTGGCCTGTTGGCTGCAGCGTATCAGCTCGCGCGATAACATCGAAAGCATTCCCGCATCCAGCCAGCAGGGAAGCGGGTCATCCAGACGGCCTGCGATCGAGTGTTGAATCGCTTCAAACGAGGTTCGCAAAAACACGATGGTTTGGCGAAGCTGTCGCTGTTCACTGGTCATGTCGCTTACCTGCGTATTATTACTGGCTAAATGATTTCATAAAGAGATTGTTTCTCATTTTCATCTATCGAAACGATAGCGCCAGACAATTGCCCTGTCAATCAAAGGTGCGAGCTTTGCGTATTGCCCAGCATCTTTAATGTTTAACGGCTAAGCAGGTAAATCCCTTGGGCAAAATAGAACACGCCAATACCGGTGACAATCCAGCGAGTCCATGTGCGGAAGTTGGCATCGGTCAGGCGATGCAGAATGCGTGTGCCCGTTTGGGTACCTAGGATGGCAAACGGCGCTGCCAGCAGTACCATGCCCCATTCCCCAGTGCTAAGCGAAAGTGCGGCACCCAGGTAAAAGAGAATTTTAATACTATGGGCAACCACCTGGATCATCGCCTTGGTGGCCACGACCTGGCGGCGATCCATATGCGAGCGGACGAAGAAGATATCAATCAGCGGCCCCGAAACCCCGGCGGCAATGGTTAACCCGCCAGACGCCATGCCGCAACACAGCGCATGGCTTTTGCGATTAGCGTCCAGATGAAACCAGCGCTTGGGCATCCACACCAGAACCGGCATCAGGCCGATCAGGATCGAGACGGTGGCCGCATTGGGGCTGTAGTTGAACAGCAGCAGTAGGCCCGCCGCACTCAACACGCCCAGCGTCATAAACGCAACGATCCGCCAGACGATAAACCGCCGCGATAGCCAAGCGCGTGAACCGTTGGCGGTAAGCTGGATCACGCCATGCACCGCCATGGCAGTGCCCGCAGGAAAAATAATCAGCAGGAACCACAGCAGCACCAGGCCGCCCGCCATGCCGAAGATGCCTGACAGCATCGAGGTTAAAAAGACAACAAAGACAAACGCTGAACCGATGAGTAGTGACATGTTAGGGCTTCTTAACGTCGGTAATTAGCTACGGCAAAAGGGCCAGACCTGATAAAAACGGCGGCATTGAAACTCGGCTTCGCAGGCGTTGAGCTGGGTCTGGTAACGGCTTGTGCGGGTAGCAATCTGTTGCCCGGCGCGCAATACATGCGGCTTATTGCGGTAAGTGCCGCGCCGATAACCGCCAGCCCCTTCGTGATAGGCGTAGTAGAGGTGTTCTGGGTTGGTCAGCGAAATGCCCGCCTGCTGCTGGGAGCGGCGGTTATACCAGCCGATAAAATCGGTGGCATGCTTCATGCTGGTACGCCGCGCAAACAGGCTGCCGGCCTGGTCGCGGTACTCTCCCCATACCGGGTCCTGGGCCTGGGCATAGCCCTTGGCTGAAGACGGGCGAGGGCCGGGAATAAAGCCAAGGTAGTATTTGCGGTCGGGGCGCACATGGCTTTTAAAGGAAGATTCCTGCTGAATGAACGCCATCTGAGTAGCAATTGAGGTGCCCCATTTTTCCTGAGAATCCCGCGAGTAGTCGTACCAGGTGGGCTGTTCGCGAAATATCTCGCAGATATTGCTCTGATCCTGCGGAGGGTTGGGCGCAAACGTTGCGCAACCTGAAAGCAGTAGAACGGTGCCTATCAGTAACCAGGTGCGTAATGTTATGCACCAAGATAAAGTCGCAGCGGGAAAACTATCAACAGGGCGAAGCATGATGAGTTCCTTGTGGATAATATTGTCGTCACTGACTCTTTTATGATTGTTGATATCAGCTTTTTTATAAACGCCTAGCTATAAGCGGCTAGCGTAACAGGTTTTCCAGACAGCGGCGCAGCCGCTGAGCCTCGCGGGCCAGCGTCTCACCTGAAAGCATACCCACCCCCATGACCAAACCAACGCGTGGGTCATGCGCGGCGCACACCGGGCTTAAAGGGCGCACGATCAAATGCTCCTTAAGCAGTGCCTGGGCAAGCTTTACGTCATCAATAGGCGGTTCAAATTCCACACATAGACTGATGGCGCTACTGGGCGGTGAAATACGCTTCAGTCGAGGCAAGGTACGCAGCTGGTCATGCATTACCTGTTGGCGGCCCAGGTAATCACGCTGAATACGGCGGCACCAGGCATCAAGATCACCGTCAAAGATAAACTGGGCAAGCACCGCCTGATCCAGCATGCGCCCTTCACGAAACAGCTCGCTACGCAGCCGATTCATAGGTTCGGATAGCTGGCGGGGCACCACCAAATAGCCTAGCCGTAGGCCGGGGAACATCATTTTGGAAAAAGAGCCCACCAGAAAGTGACGCTCAGACTGTGGGTCAAACAGCAGATTGGTATGGTCGTCGCGACTGAACTCGTAATCATCTTCAATGATGTACGCAGGCGCTAACGCATCACACAAACGTTGCTTATCGTGAGCGCTGGTAGGCACGCTGAGCGGGTAGTGATGGGAACCTGTGAAATAAGTAAGCTGCACAGGAGCAGATGCCGCGGGCAGGCTATGTCCCTGACCGGGCTGCCACGGCAACATTTCAATATTTAACCCTGCAGCGGTAAATACGTTGCGCGCTCCCCAGTAGCAGGGGGATTCCATTACTGCAGTATCTCCCACATCCGCCAAAGCCACGGCGCACAGCTCAATGCCGTTGTGCGTACCATCGGTAATAATAATCTGATCAATATCGCAGCGAATATTGCGCCAGCGCTCCAGAAAATCGCGTATCGCACGCTTTAACGGCCCGTAGCCGCCGGTCGAGTAGGAGAGCAACAAGGCGTTTTGTGGCACGGTGACGCTAGCATAAAGCTGGCGCCATTTGCGCATGGGAAACTGGGCGATATCGGGAATGCCTGGCACAAAGGCGCCACTTTGAACCAGGCTGGCGCCGGGCCAACGAAGCACCCGCGAAGCACGAGCCGATAGCCGAGCCTTGGTTTGAACAGGAGTATTGTAAACCGCTGGTTTACAACTCCAAGTTCCTCTGCCATGAGATGTTGTTAGCAATTCTTCCTTTACAAGCGTGGCAACGGCCAGAGACAGCGTATGCCGAGCAACATCCAAGTTTATTGCCAACCGCCGATGTGACGGCAGGCGGGTTTGATGAGGCCACTCCTGAGTGACTGCCTGCCTTAAGGCCTGCTCTATTCGTGCCTGTTTACTCAAGTTTTCTGGCTGCTGCGTATAACGCTTTAAAAGTTGCTGTAAGGCTAATTGGTCATCCATTGTCACTCTCTGGTCTCAGGTATATATCCTTTGATCACCAGTAAATCAGAAAAGTGGTCTGGTTGAACGGGAAAGTGGTGCATTCGCCATAGGGCAGTTCCCTGTTAGCGTGTTGAAATACGTTGATAGGAGCATTGTATGAGCTTTATTGAAAAGTGGTTGCACGAAGCCGTCCCCGCCCTGGTAGGCGGCGAGTGGCGCAAGGGCACAGAGACCTTTGCCGTGGACAATCCCGCCACCGGCGAGACCATCGCCCGCGTTGCTGAATTAAACGCAGAGGATACCCGTGATGCGGTCGCCGCCGCTTATGAAGCAGGTAGCGCCTGGCGCGCTACCCCGGTAAAACAGCGCTCGGCCCTGCTGCGCCGCTGGTTTGAATTGATCACTGAACATGCCGATGACTTAGCGCGGCTGATGACCTTGGAGCAGGGCAAGCCGCTTTCGGAAGCCAAGGGCGAGGTCACTTACGGCGCCTCGTTTATCGAGTTTTTCGCTGAAGAAGCCAAGCGTATGGCGGGTGAAACCCTGCCCAGCCACGGCGCCGACAAGCGCCTGTTAGTACTACGCGAGCCGGTCGGCGTTGTTGCCGCGATAACGCCCTGGAACTTCCCGCTGGCGATGATTACCCGCAAGTGCGCCCCGGCGCTCGCCGCCGGCTGCACCGTGGTGATTAAGCCCGCTGAAGCGACGCCCTTAACCGCACTGGCCGCGGCTTATCTTGCCCTGGAAGCGGGCCTGCCTGCAGGCACCATCAACGTGGTGACCGCCTCCAAACCAGCGGAAGTCGGCGAAGTGCTCACCACCGACCCGCGGGTGCGCAAGGTATCGTTCACCGGCTCCACACCAGTGGGTAAGCGCCTACTCGCCCAATGCGCCAGCACCGTGAAGAAGACCGCCATGGAGCTGGGCGGCAACGCGCCGTTTATCGTGTTTGACGACGCCGACGTGGACGCTGCCGTGGACGGTGCCATCGCCTCCAAATTCCGCAACGCCGGGCAAACCTGCGTGTGCACCAACCGCTTTCTGGTCCAGGACGGCATTTACGATGCGTTCATCAGTAAGCTCACCGAGCGGGTGAAAGCCCTCAAAGTGGGCGATGGTCTGGCAGACGGCAGCGTGATTGGTCCGCTGATCAATCAGGCAGCGGTCGACAAGGTGCAGCGCCATGTGGACGACGCCATGCACAATGGCGCCCGCCTTATGTGCGGCGGCGAGCCTCATGCAGCCGGTGAGCGCTTCTTTACACCCACGGTGCTCGCCGATGTGACGACCGCCATGGCCGTGGCCGATGAAGAAACGTTTGGCCCCGTCGCGCCCGTGTTCCGGTTTACGCGCGATGAAGAGGCCATCCAGATGGCCAACGATACGCCGTTTGGCTTAGCAGCCTACTTTTACGCCACCGACTACCGCCGTATCTGGCGCACCATGGAAGCGCTTGAGTACGGCATGGTCGGCGTCAATGAAGGCTTGATCTCGACCGAGCTGGCGCCGTTTGGCGGCGTGAAGGAGTCTGGCCTTGGCCGTGAAGGCTCCCACCACGGTCTCGATGAATTTACTGAATTGAAATACGTCTGCGTCGGCGGCTTATAAGGGGAATGAGCATGACCAATCACGAACTGAACGAACTCAAAAACCGCTATGTGGCCAACGGCGCAGCGACCCTGAACACGGCCTTTGCCGAGCGTGCTGAAAACGCCGAGCTTTGGGATGCCGACGGTAACCGCTGGATCGACTTCGCGGGCGGCATCGGCGTTTTGAATCTGGGCCATCGCCACCCGAAAATCGTGGCCGCCGTTGAAGCGCAGCTGCACAAGGTCATGCACACCAGCGCCGCGGTGATCTCTTACGCGCCATATGTGCAGCTGTGTCAGAAGCTGTGTGAACTGACCCCGGTGCGCGGCCCCGAGCGTAAAGCCATGCTGGTCAACACCGGTGCCGAAGCGCTGGAAAACGCCGTGAAAATCGCCCGCGCCGCCACTGGCCGCACCGGCATCATCACCTTTGACGGCGCCTTCCACGGCCGCACCATGATGACACTCGCCATGACCGGCAAGGTGTTGCCCTACAAGAATGATTTCGGCCCGATGCCGGGCGATGTGTTCCGTGCCCCGTTCCCGAACCCACTGCACGGTATCAGCGAAGAAGCGTCACTCGATGCCATTCGCACGCTGTTCAAGACCGATATCGCCCCGCACCGCACAGCGGCCATCGTGATCGAGCCGGTACAAGGCGAAGGCGGTTTCTATATTGCTTCACCCGAATACCTACAGGCGCTGCGCGCGCTGTGCGACGAGCACGGCATTCTGTTGATTGCCGATGAAGTGCAGTCCGGCTTTGCGCGCACCGGCAAGCTGTTTGCGCTGGAACATAGCGGTATCGAGGCGGATATTTTGACCACCGCCAAGAGCCTGGCCAACGGCATGCCGCTGTCTGCGGTCGTGGGTAGTGCCAAAGTGATGGACGCCTCCGGCCCCAACTCGCTCGGCGGCACCTACAGCGGTAACCCGCTCTCTTGTGCTGCGGCGCTGGCGGTCATTGACGTGATCGAGGAAGAAAACATCCTTGAGCGCAGCGCGCAGATGGGTCGTCTGTTGGCGGAACGTTTTGGCGTCTGGGAAGAGCGCTTCCCCGCCGTGGCACACGGCCGCCAACTGGGCGCCATGGCCGCGTTCGAGCTTTTGGATAGTAACGGCAAGCCCGACACCGCGATGACCCAGCAAATTTGCGCGAAAGCGCGTGAGAAAGGGTTGATCCTGCTTTCCTGTGGCTTCTACGGCAACAGCATCCGTATTCTGGTGCCGCTGACCGTATCTTCCGAGGTGCTGGAAGAAGGCTTGAGCATTATTGAGCAGTCGCTGGAAGCGCTTAGCTAATACGCCGCGTTAGGCATCTTCAGACCCGCCTTCGTCAAACAGCGAAAGCTGCTGGCGACTGGCGGGTTTTTTCGGTTTGGAGTGGCGTTTTGGGGGGCGGCGCTGGCTGGCCAATTTATCCACAATGGCCTGGCTGGCTTCTTTAGCCTCGGGCGTTCGCCTGAGCTCGTAAAGCATCTTTTTCCAGTGGCGAGCTTCGGCTTCAAAATCGTAGGGCAGGGGATAGTGCTCGCCGGGCTGAAAGCCGAAGCGCTTTTGCAGGCTTTGGGGTAGCGCCCAAGGCGTGGCGCGCCACTCGATGGGCAGAACGGTCAGCTCCGGCACCCAGCGAGCGACAAATTCACCGCTCGGGTCGTTGTCCTCTGCCTGTTTGATGGGGTTGTAGACCCGCAGCGCGTTGGTGCCTGTGGCACCTGCCTGCATCTGCACTTGAGGATAGTGAATGCCGTGCTCGAAATCGGTGAACAGGCGCGCCAGATACAGGGCGGGCTCATGCCAGTGCAGCCCGAGGCCAAAGGTGGCGTGGGAAATCAGCATGGCGCGCATGCGAAAGTTGATCCAGCCGGTGTGAATCAGGCAGCGCATGCAGGCATCCACCAGCGGAACGCCGGTCTGGCCCTGTTTCCAGGCGATCAAGTTGGGGTGCGCGGGGTCGCGTTCGCGCAGGCCGCGTAGCGCCGGGTGCAACGTGCGCGACTCTATGCCGGGCTCGCTTTCAAGCTTCTGAATGAAGTGGCAGTGCCAGTGAAGCCGCGAGGCAAAAGCACGCAGCGAGCGACTCCAGGCAGAGTCCACACCATGCTTTTTACGCTGGCGGCGCAGCGACTGCACCACTTCGCGCATGGATAGCGTGCCCCAGGCCAGATGCGGCGAAAGCCGCGAGCCGAATTCCTCGGCCAGTAAAGGCTTAGAGATAGAGCCCCGATAACGCCGCCCACGCTGGGTAATAAAGCTGTACCACAGCGCCCGACCGGCATATCGGCCGCCGGGCTGGCGCTCAGGGCAGGGCGTAGTGTCAAATCCGAGCGTCAGGTCATGAAGCTCGCTGACTTCAATATGATGAAAGGCTTCCCAACCCTGGGCTACTCGGGCATTCGGCGGCGCCGGGCAGGTCGGCGCGGTCATCAGCGCCTCCCACTGGGCTTCCCAGGCGTCGCGGTCAGCCACACGGGATTTCAATCCGCGCACCACGCCATGCTGGCGCGCTTCATGCCAAGGAATATTGTGCTCTCTACACCACGCCTTGACCTTGAGATCACGGGCAAAGCTCCAGGCATTGCCGGTTTCTTCATGGGAGTGCAGGGCGAAATCGCCATAGTGCGTTTTGAGAGCGGCCAACAAATCACATATATCGCCTTGCCACAGGCATAGCGGCAATCCTCGGATTTTAAGCGCTTGGGTCAGATCCAAAAGCGAATCGGCGGCAAACTGCCAGTGGCGCAGCGCGCTGTCCGGCGCCTGCCACTGCCCGGGTTCGATGGCAAAGACAGGAAGCACCGGCCCTGCCGCGGCGGCGTTTGAAAGCGGCGCATGATCGTGTATGCGTAAATCGCGTTTGAACCAAACCACCTGGATGCCGGTCTTTGCCATAACGCCCCCTTAGGCTACCTTGGGCTATCCGTGCCCGATTGACGACGTTACCATCAAGCACTGCAACGCCACCATCTCAAAAGGAGTAAGCGCATGTATATCGCCATGAACCGTTTCCGGATTGCCCCAGGCCGCGAAGAGGACTTTTTAGACGTGTGGCGCAACCGTGATTCGCATCTGGATGAAGTGCCGGGCTTCAAGGAGTTCAAGATGCTCCAGGGTGCCAGCCAGGAAGACCACACCGTGTTTATTTCCCATAGCGTGTGGGATTCAGAAGACGCCTTCCGTGCCTGGACTCAGTCGGAGGCGTTTCGTAAAGCTCATGCAGGTGCAAAATCGCCGGAAGGTATCTACCTTGGCCCGCCGAAGTTTGAAGGGTATGAAGTGGTGCTTTGAGCCTTGAGCTCCAATCGCGCATTCGATGCTGCCGCTTATGAGCGGCAGTGTTGTATTGGGCTTGCCCGAAATGTGGATGAGCGAAGGCCTACGACCTATGGCTGGCGGCTGTCATCGAATTTACGCGTGACCTAAGGTAAGTTTGTGAATAAAGTATGATTGAATCGAGTAAAACAAGCGGGCACGCGAAGAGTGGATAGGCTGCCTGAAGATTTGAAAATATGATATTTATCAAAAATTTATTGTTTTCTTCGCTGATGGCATAACCCCAATAAACGCGCCAGCACGTTCATTGAGGTTATGCAGACGGGTATATAATCACTGTTAAATGCGGGGAGAGATATGACATCCAAGGAAGAAGCTCAAAATTTCATCGATGAATTAACAGCGAAAGTCGGGGAGCCTGAGGAATTTACTTTTCTTATCCCCGGTTGGGAACCAGTTGATTCAAAGCAGGGCCTTTGGTGGATAACGAGCCAGCTTTGGGAGGGCTTTTATGTTGCCTACCAGATCGACTCAAAAAAGAAGCTGGTATACCTGAAATCTTGGGAATTTGGTGAAGACGAACCCGAGTGGCCGATCTCTGTCTGAGGCATTTAACCAGTGCAGGCACAGCGACGCCCATTACATTGCGCCTTCGGCTCCATTCCATGGGCGCGCATGCTGCAAGCGTTAAAGGCCTATGAGAATTGAACCATTTTCCAAGCTTGATGATGTTTCCCTAAATGCAACCCGTGACGATTTGAGCCGTCTGCTTGGTGCTCCATTGGGCACCAAAGTTAATCGGATAGGCTTGGAGGAATTTGATTATAGGGATCGGATTTTTCGATTTGAGCCAAGTGGGTTTTTGAGTGAGGTGACCATAAAGGCTGAGCGAGTAGAGTTTGACCAAGTGAGTGTTCAGTTTACTGCGCTATCAGGTTTTATCTTCTCTAATGATCCTCAATCATTTGAAAAGCACGGGTTCATAGTGAGTCCAGCTTACGGAGTAGCTTTCGATCCGGAGCACCACCCTTGGGTTACAGTTCTAACCAGAGGAGGGCTGGACGGATGGACAAAGCATTAACAAGCCGCGTAAGTCGGACGCCCCTGACTGGCCGCCGCTTCGCTCCGCGTTGGGCCGCAAGTGAAAAATCATGAGTGAATTCTGGGTTGGTGTTGCCGCCAGTTTGATAGCCGCGGGATTGGTGTATGTCACCAGGCGCTTTCTATGGCCAGTGCTGTGGGAGCGTGTCTTTTACCGCGGCGTTAATCTCAGCGGCGTCTGGCAAATCGTAGAGGAACGCAACGGAGTATCTCGGGTCGTAGGGAAAATTGAGCTTAAACAAATTGGGCGTCGCCTTACTGGTTCAAGCCTTCGTTCACAAACACGCGGCGGGGAATCGTCGAATCGCAAATTCGCGTACACCGGTTCAATGCACGGGCATCAAGCAACACTTTTATTTGAAGATCAGAAGGGTGTGGGTTTCGATGTAGGCACCTACGTTTTTATAGTCCAAAACGATGGAAATACTATGATCGGCAATACGACCTTTCACGGCAAAACGGAGAACAAGATTGTTTCCGAATCTCGAACCCTCAAAAGGGTCTTGGAGTAAGTTGCGGCCCAACAAATCGTTGGAGAGGGACTTTTTTCCGTACGCTGCGCGTACTCCACAAAAGCCCCTCAACTCAGGCGTTAAGCATCTAAAAGAGAATCGGAGCACATGCCTGAAGAAAGAGTAATCGAACTAAATAAGGTAAAAATTATTCTGCTCACGCTTGGAGCATTAGCTTTTGTATTGCTTGGTGTGTGGTTTCTTTTCATGGACATTCAAACCATTGAAAGTCAGAGGAAATTTAATAGCCCAACTTTGGTTTACGGCGTTGGTGTTGTTTCTATTGTGTTTTTTGGCTTGTGTGGCCTTATAGGGGTTAAGAAACTGTTTGATAATTCGCCAGGTTTAATTATTAATTCTGAAGGAGTTTTAGATAATTCTAGTGGTGTGTCAGCGGGAATGATTCCGTGGGATGATATAGTTAGTATTGGTGAATATCAAATCCAAAAGCAAAAGTTTATATCCATTCAGGTGAAAGACGCTGAAATATACGCAAATAATGGAAATGCCTTAAAAAGAATGGCAAATCGTGCAAATATAAAAATGTGCGGAACACCAGTAAATATTTCAGCAAATAGCTTGAAAATTAGCTACGATGATTTGCTTGAAATTATTGATGAGTATTATCATAGAAGCCGTGAAAATGCTTAACTAGTCAAAGCACGCGGACATGGCAAAGCTGTTACCTTTTTTTCCAAAAAAGCCGCCAACTTCACCAAGCCGGTATTTGAAGCGTTAACAATAGGGAAGGTGTTCAGATCATGGAAGATTTGATTCTTGTTTTTCATGGATTGGTTGTCGGTAGTGCCCTTTATCTTGGGTTTTACCTTTTGTTCTTCATGCTTGGGATGCTTATAGACGATAGATCCGGGGTTATGGATAGTTCCCTGATGGATAAATGCATGGACAAGATGCCGTTCTTTTTATACATAATTGCAATGTTCGCATTCCCATTCATTATGTTTATCTTGTCATTTACTCCAATGATGCTGGCTCTTACGTTTGGGCCAGCTTATGTCTTTGAAGTGAGTTCGGTTTTTCAATGCAACGGGATTGTTTTAGGTTCAAGAACTGGAGCCACCGAAATCAATGCGTGTACAAAGGGACCCGTTTGGATAGGCGTGATTTTAAGCTTCTGCCTTTTAGCCTACTTCCGAATTTTCAGGAATTCTAGCAGTGACTAAGAGTGACAAAGGTAAACCTATCTTTTGTCTTGTTAACAAAGCCAGGCATGCGACGCTACTGCATGGCACCTTCGGCTTCATTTCGTAGACGCGCATGCTGGCGGCATTATACGAAACGCATTGTGAAATAGGGAACAATGGCAAATCATCAAAAAGTAAAGGGATTTTATCTTTGGGACTACCCGAAAACGTCGGTGTCTTGGCCTCTCATCACTATGATCAAGAGTCTCTCCGCTACCCAGCTGATGAACGCCCTTTCATTAGAATAATAGGCAATGGAGAAGGCCACACTTGACCCTCTGAATTTCATCTATTTCACCTCGGTAGTACTCCAAGAGACCCGCACTGATGCACTGTAGCCAGCTTAATCAACACAGCGCAAACCCTCTGCCTGGCGGCAGTGCCTCTGGCGCGCTGGCTCGGCCTGTGCGCCTTGGCACTCATGCTGCTGCTTCGCTGCAGCCTTAGTCTAGCCTCGACTCAACAGGACGTCAGCCGCATTGATCGCGTCGAGATCGACCATGTGGTAAGCGTGCGTACCGAAGCAGACGTAATCGGCGCGCTGGAAGATGCGCGCATCGAGGGCAAACAGGTGGTGATTGCCGGGGCAGGGCACAGTCAAGGCGGTCACATTCTGTACCCGAATGCGGTCATGCTCGACATGCGTGGTTATGATCGTGTACTGAATATAGATACCGAGCATAAAACCATCACAGTTCAAGCAGGGGCGACCTGGGCGCAGGTGCAGGAAGCCATCAATCCCCAGCGTCTTGCCGTCGCGGTCATGCAGTCGTCCAATATTTTTTCGGTCGGTGGCTCGATCAGCGCCAACATCCACGGCCGCCATACGCAGCAAGGGCCAATTATCTCCACTGTGCGTAGTATGCGCATCGCACTCGCCAACGGGCAGATCGTGACCGCCAGCCGGGATATTCATCCTGAGCTGTTCAGCGCCGCGATCGGTGGCTTCGGCACCCTTGGTGTCATCCTGGATGCGACCTTGCAACTGGTAGATGACCAGATGCTAATAAAAACCGTCACGCCGGTCGATTTTGAAGGCTATGCAGCGCATCTGCGCACCAATGCCAGCGCCCTCTCGCTGCACTATGGCCGTTGCTCCATCGCACCAGGGGAGCGCTTCTTAGAGGAATGCTTTGCCATCGACTACCGGCCTGCGGGCGCGCAAAACCTGCCTCAGCCTTTGCAGCAAGAGGCCCATGTGGCTCGCGATAGGCTGCTCTTCAATTGGTCCAGAGGCAGTAATATTGGCAAAACCCTGCGCTGGGAGCTGCAAAAGGGGCTATTGGATAAGCCCGGCAGCACCGCATTGATATCACGCAACAACGCCATGCGACCACCAATCCGCTTTCTCGATTACAGCAGTGAGACCGACACTGACATTCTGCAGGAGTACTTCGTTCCTCTCGACGAATTTCCGGCATTCATGCGTGCGCTGAAAAATGTTGTGCAAGAAAATGAGGTGAATCTACTGAGTGTGACCCTGCGCTACGTCCACGCCAATACTGAGAATCTATTGCCTTACGCCACGCAAAACCAGGTAGCAGTGGTGCTTTACATCAACATGGACCTGAACGAGAGCGCTTTAACCCACGCTGAGCAGTGGACTCGTATGTTGGTAGACCGCGCGCTCGAGCACAGCGGGACCTACTATCTTGTCTATCAACGATTTCCTACCATCCCGCAGTTTCAACGCGCCTATCCGAGCTAATAGACTGCAAACTCAATTACGACCCGGGAGGGGTGTTTAATAATCTGTTCTATCAGCATTATCTGGGACGGCTCACCAACGATTAGTCAGTGAACGCAGCCAATAGGTGCGCTGCCTTCAATATGCGCCCAGCAGCGCCATCTCATTCTGCGCAAAAGCTCGTCGCAATGCTGGGTTGCAACGTGCGGCATTCTTCATAAGAAAATAAGCCTAACAAGCTTCTTGAGGCAAAGGGGGTGAAATCTGTGATTCCACTCAGGCGCAACTCAAAAAAGGGAAATGCCAGCTTGGGCAGAGGGCTATATTTAAGACTGCCCAAGTGTGAAGGCTATGCGGAGGTACTTTAAACAAACTGGCGCTTAGCGATGAAGTAAGCATGGAGATGCAGGGCTGCTAATAGGGGACTATAGAATCAAGTCAAGTATAATTAACAATGCCATGATCCCAACACACCCCATCATCCACAGCATGGGCGAGCCGCTTTCATCCTTGATTGGCTGGTTGGTGTTTTCGTGCAGCTTTTTCTCTTCCATACGTGAGATGAATTCTTCGATAACCATCTTATTGCTGATTCGCTCCCCGTGATACCAGTGATCAGGAAAGTCGATAAGTGACTCGGGGATCAAAAGCTTGTCGATTCTGCGCTTTAATTCCACGTATCCGGTCGACCTGTCGATCAGGTCGCTACGATGAGGTATCTGGCGGGGGGCATCTGTTTCCGGCAAAGCTTTTGACGCCAACGGCATGCAGATATAGTTGTCCTTATCCGCCCCCAGCAGCATGACCGGGACTTGGTGTTCGCCAAATGAAAAGCGTGCAAGGCAAGGGAAACGGTTATCTGTGTAGTCCGGCTGAAATTGTCCGCGACCATTGATTATGGAGTATGGAAGGAGTCCGTGGAGGTCTAAAAAGAACCCAGAGAACAAGAAATTAAGGTCACGACCATGTTGAAAGAGCATCCAGGCAATATGCTTGACGATGCGTTGACGTAGTTGATGGTTGGCGCATTGAGTACCGACGGTATTGGGTAGCGCGGCATTTGCCTTGCAAAGCGCAGTGTCGACCAGCTCTGATGCAAAAATGATATTGCCCCCCCTTGGCGAGATAAAACTGACTTGAAGTTCCCAGGAGTTAGCCCTGTCTTGTGCGGAACTTCGCGCTGAAGGATGGGTGACGTTCAGCTTGATATTGATCGCTTTGGGTACAATCTCTTTATCTACCCTTGACAGTAATCGGCTGAAGCTCTTGATTTTTTCCTCAGCCAGCAGTGAATTATGGTAAATAGCGGCTGGGACGGCTGAAGCCTTTGGGGTGTCCCGCTTGATGGGTAGGGGCGATAACTGCATTCGTTGAAACGATTTTTGCGCCATAGTGGGGAGTTGGCTAAGCCCCTTGGCATTATCCGGCAGTGGCGGAAAGCGAGGGTTGGTCCAGTCGAGTCGATCATCAAAGATGAGTAGAGCTTGCTCCTGCTTGCTGGGCCATGGAAGCGTTACCGAGAGGTGGCTAGGCATCCATAGCTGAACAGCCCCTTTGGGCAGGAGGGTTGTGCAATCATCATTTTCAAAAGGGAAAGCGGTGACAGAATGAAGTGATTCTTCCTTTTCATTATCGTCGTAAAGAGCAAGCTCGGCCAATACGCACATAGCATGACTGCCTAAGTTCAAACGATGATCTTCACCGAATATATTGATGCCTAGTTTGTGAAAATTGGCAGTGCAAAATAGCGCTCCAAGCGTCAGCGGCTTGATCACTATTTCTTTAAGATGGGTATATGGCTCGGTGGAGCTTAATATTTGTTCAGCTCCCGCCATATAAGAGGCATTGACGTGACATAAAAGGCGTCCGTGAAATAATAGTGCTACCTCCTCACCTGACGTATAACGAGTAAACGGCACATAAACTTCGTGATCCGCCCAACCTATTATCTTGGCTATTGCATTACTTTCTACATCTTTTCTGAATTGATCAAAAGGAAGTGGGTTGGTGAGTGTTTCTAACATTACCTTTCATCCTTGATGCAGAATACAAGCATTATCTGTTTGGTCTGTATTACAAGTTCATCATCGCTATCACGCCTATCACCACCGCTACACAGCCCGCGATGAGCCATTTGGCCGAGCTACTGGTGGCGCCATCTGCTTGTTCAAGTTCGCTTAAAAACGTGTTTACACGCATGCTCGAAACAAATTTGGATTTGAGGTTTTGATTGCTGAGGCGAATGCCTTCGTACCAGGCTTCTGGAAAGTCGATGAGCGAGGTGGGGAGCACCAATCTTTCCCCAATATTGGAAAGCATCATGGTCTGTCTCGTCATATCGATAAAACTGCTGCGCCCAGGAATAGAGGTAGGGGCGTGCTTCTCTGGTATGTCTACATCCTTTAGTGGCTGACATACGTAGTTGCCGCCTTGCTGCCCCAGCAGCATGACCGGCACAGGATATTCGCCGCACTGAAAGCGGGCCAGACAGGGAAAACGGCGGTCGGTATAGTCCGGCTGGTAGGCCTTGTCACTGTTGATCACTTGATCGGGGAATAGTCCGTCTAGGCATTCGCCGAACCTTGCCACGTCGAAGCTACGACCCCGTTGTAAAAATACCCAGGCGAGGTGATTGACGATACGCTCGCGCAGCGCTTCGCTGGCGCTATGGGTGCCGATGGTATTGGGTAGCTCTGTATTTGCCTGGCACAATGACGCTTGAACCCAGTCCAGATCGAAGAGCGCCTTGATACCTATGGGCGTGGTAAAGCTGACCTTAACTTCCCAGCGTTCAGAGGCATCGGCTGGCTCTCCCTCCAGTTGGACCGTTTTGGCAACCTTAAGGATGATGTCATTCGCCGCTGGCACAATGTCTTGATCCACCATGGCGCGTAGCTGGCTGAAAGAGAGAAGGGGTTCTCCAATCAGGCTATTGTGGTAGAGAAGCTCTGGTTCTATAGGCTCTGCTGGCGCATCGTTCCAGCGCTGTAGCAACGGAAGCCGTGTGCGCTCGAAAAAAGCCTGAGCACTGGGTGATAACGTGCTCAATGGCATGGCGCCTTCGGGCAGGTCAGGGAAAAGAGGGTTGCTCCAGTCCAGTTGATCGTCAAATACGTAGATAGAGGCGGCCTGGCTCTCATCCGACGTGTACGTATGCTTAGGATTGGCATCGTACCAGTACTGAACGGACCCATACGGCAGCATGTGAACGTCATTGGTTGGCTTGAAAAAGAAGATCTCCGCTTCATAGAGGACTTCTTTATTTTCGGGTGTTTCCACCACGGCCTTCATGCCCAGCACGAGTGTAGTGCGGCCTGCGATATAATCACCTTCTCCATCGTCGACTATATGTAGCCCCACACCGTAAAGGTGCGCATTACGAGCCAGTTCGGCCAACGGCAGGGGCTTGATCACTGCTTCACTACCTTCTTCAAGCTTGGCGCTAGCCAATAAATTGTGCAGGGTATCCGCACTTGTTGAAGCGGCGTAGCGAGATTTTTCATCTATCTGAATTACCACCGGCTCCTCATGGCCTGCCGCATTGCGTACCAAGGCCGTATAGAGCTCGCAGTCGGCCCAACGAAGTAACTTGCGCTGATCCGACGATGACAGATCTTTCTGAAATTCGGTTAAAGAGAATTGTGTAAAAGTATCCGTAGTCATGGTTATCATCCCTGAGTTAGATAGCAGTTCAAAGCCCTATAAAACAACAGGCTTTTAAATAGTAATGAACAATAAGAAGCGGCGAGTACGCGTGCTTATTCATCGTGCTTAATCAGACGTGGGCACTGGGTTTTGATAAAATCAATGTTCAGTGTTTATCGCCCAGCGCTTCCGAGCCCTAAGAAAACATAGTTTATTGTTTCTAACTTATTTAGGCAAAATTGATGGGCTCCGCCGGTTAAGCGCTTATGGCATGGTGGGGTAGCAAACTCTAGTGTCAGGCCATGACATTGCTCAGCATGGATATAATAAGCCCTTCCGCGCCTGGACCCAGTCAGAAGCCTTCCGCAAAGCCCATGCGGGCGCCAAATCGCAGAAGGTATTTACCTGGGACCGCCGAAATTTGAAGGCTATGAGATGGTGCTTTAAGCCATAGGCAATATCGTTAGCGCAGGGCAAGCGGCGATAAATGGAAAGGCTAGCAAAGGAAGGGGGGGCTATAAACTCACCCCCAATATTACGCCCAAAACCACTGCCGCACAGCCTGCTATGATCCACTTAAGAGGGAACCTTGCAGTGGTAGTTTGTTCGTTCTCCATTTCGGCGATCATGGTGTTGAAGCGCATGCCGAAAATAAACTGAGATTTGATATGCTGATTGCTGACTCGAATGCCACGATACCAATGGTCAGGAAAGTCGATAAGCGACATGGGAATTATCAATCTATGGTGGTGCTCTGAAAGTATTATACTCTTTGACTCCATGCTTATCAGTTCGCTGCGACGGGGGACCAGCGTGGGCAAATCCGCCTCCGGGATCTCCTCGAACTTCAATGGCATGCATACGTAGTTGCCTTTATCCTGCCCTAATAAAAGCACTGCCACTTCTAGTTCACCGCACTGAAAGCGTGCCAGACAGGGGAAACGTTTATCCGCGTAGTCCAGCTGAAAAGCCCCGTATCCGTTGGTAATGCAATTTGGTAGTAGTCCTTTCAAGGCTGTACCGAACAGTGTTTTTACGAAGCCGCGGCCGTGCTGAAAGAAGCTCCAGGCAAGATGATTGACAATACGCTCGCGTAGTACATCGCTGGCATGATGGACGCCTGTAGTGTCTGGCAGTGTTGTATTGGCTTTGCAGAGAGAAGCATCTAGCCAGTCGGGGTCGAAAACGGCATTAAATCCCATGGGCGTGGTGAAGCTTATCCTTATTCCCCAGCGTTCGGTGCTGTCGGTGCGCTTGTCACGATGCTTGGCGTCTTTTGTGATTGTCAGAGTGATATCGTCGGCAGGCGGTACGATGTCCTGATCGACCATGCCACGCAGTGAGTGGAAAGAGGCGAGATTATCCGCGCCGACAAAAGCGTTTTGGTAGGAAGGCTCTGGGGCCGGAGGCTGTACTGGCTCAGGCTCTGGGCTTTGCAGTGGTGGCACCCTCATACGCTCGAAAAAGGCTTGCGCGTTAGATGAAAGGCTACTGAGTGCCTGTACCTTATCGGGTAGGGTAGGAAATAGAGGGCTGTTCCAGTCCCACTGATCATCGAACACATGCAGTGACTGTTGCTTACTCAGATCTCGGTCAGGGTTGTACTCCAGTTCGCCGTCGTGCCAGTACTGAACAGCGCCATAGGGGATGGGGTCGGGCTCATCAGGCGATTCGAAAGTGAAGACCTCGGCCGCTCGGTAGATGATTTCTTGGCCTTTCTTATCCTCTAGAATGGCCGTTTCTCCCCAGAGTGTCATGATAGAGCCTGAAAAATACATGGCTGCCTGCTCATCGCTCAGGTGGATGCCCAACTGGTGGATATGCGCGTTGCGGGCAAGCTCGGCAAGCGACAGTGACTTGATTACCAGCTCGCTGCTTTCTTCAAAACTTTCTTCAGAACTTTTCTTAGAACTTTTCTCATAACCTTCTCCAGAACTGTCTCCAGAACTGTCTCCAGAAGTTTCGTCTCCAGGGCTTTCTTGAAGGTTCTTTTCACGCTGTATTCGGGCAAACCACGTTTGCATATTGTCAGCACTGGTGGAGGCGACGTAGTAGCGTTGCGCGTTTATCTTTATTACCGCAGGTCGCTCCTTGCCTGATACGGTGCGCCAGAAGGCCACACGTAACTCGCAGCCAGCCCAGGTGAGCATTTTGCGCTGGTTTGATACTGACAATTCTTGGCGAAATTCATTTACCGAGAAAGGCGTAGTAGAGATGGTCATAATTTATCATCCTTGAAACAGAAAGCTTGTTAGCCACTAAAAAATGCCAAGCCAATGGATAGCAGCATGCTGTAAATCAGTGTTGAAATGGCGGTCTTCTTCAGCATACCGGTGAGAGTCTCGCCATCGCGGCTATGGCTTAATGTTCTGGCGGCATCAGAGAGCGGCTTGGCGACCAGCAGGCAGCTCCATCCCACCAGCGGCACCGGAAGTGCAATCAGATAAATCAAGGTAAGCAGCAGTGCCATACCCAGTAATGCCCAGTGGTAGTTGACCGCGTTAGCGCGACCAAGCTTTACGGCCAGGGTGATTTTTCCATTGCGCGCATCGTTCTCGATATCGCGGACGTTGTTCACATTCAGTACCGCAGCCGATAGCAGTCCGCAGGTCGCCGCAGGAAGAAGCGCCAGCCCGCTTAACTGCTGGGTATACAGGTAATAAGTCCCCAGCACGCCAAGCAGCCCAAAAAATACAAAAACCGAGATGTCACCTAGCCCCCGATATCCATAAGGCGTACCGCCAAGCCCCACGGTATAGGTCACCGCCGCTAATAAAGCAGCGGCGCCTAGCAGTACGAAGAGGGCAATATGCCCCCACTGGTTTCCGAAGGCAGTAAGCAGCAATGAAAGTCCTAAAAGCGCAGCAGCCGTGGCTGTGATTACCATTCCTCTACGCATCGTTTGAGGGCTTAACAGGCCCGACGACACCGCTCGAACGGGACCAATACGCTCCTGGTCATCTGCTCCCGATACCGCATCCCCATAATCGTTGGCCAAATTGGAGAGTATCTGGAGTGAGATCGCCGTTAACAGGGTCAGTAAGAATACGCCTGCATTAAAACTATCCTGATAAGAGGCAAGTCCAGTTCCCAGTAAAATGGACGCGCAGGCCAGTGGGAGTGTGCGTGGTCGCGCCGCCAGTAACCAGGCGTGGTAGTGAGGGCGTTTTACAGATTGGGGCATTTATTGACTATTCCTTTTGGCATCAGCGGTAAAGAAACCGTTAGTAGAACCAGCATGCAATAAGCAGAGGCCAAAACATCTCTCTATGTATAATTAAGTGCTAAAAAGTAGACTTAAGTCAAAAAAAGCCGACGTGCTTTCCCCCACACTACTGGCATTCCCCCTCTAATGTGGAGCCTACGGGATGATCAGCGACTTATTTAGAACAAACAAATATGCAGCTTTTGTCTGGCTAGTATTGCGCCTCTATCTGGGTATTACCTGGCTAACGCTGGGGATTGGCAAAATGACCAGCGGCTTTGATGCTCAGGGCTTTTTGAGTAATGCGGTTGCCAACCCTGTAATGCGTGAAGGCAGCATGGTTTATCCTAACTACGTTGCCTTTCTAGACAACGTCGCGCTGCCTTATGCCGATATTATCAATGTCGTTATTCCGTTCGGCGAGGTTCTGGTAGGGCTTGGGCTGATTGTTGGCGTCCTGACCTCCTATGCGGCTTTTTTCGCCATTGTGATGAACATGTCCTTCTTGATGGCGGGCACCGTCTCGGCCAACCCGTGGATGATCGCGCTGACCTTCTTCTTGCTAGTGGCAGGCGCCAATGCCGGTCGCTTTGGCGGAGACCGCTGGGTGCTGCCCTATATCAGAAACAAAATAGTACGCGATCGGCACGCCTGAACCATGCTTACAGCATTGTGAAATGGGTATTTTGAGGAAGTAAGCGTGACATGACGGAATTGGCAACCCCCGTGGTAATACTCAAGCAACGGCTGGATGAGCTTTGTATTGAGCAGCCGCAGGGATTTATACGGCTGAGCACGCCCTGCCAGATAGAGCATTTAATAGGCTGGCTGAATGTGCAGAGCGTGTTCCCGCGCCTTTACTGGAAAGCTCGCGAGCTTGATGCGCCCGAGTACGCAATGGTCGGCGTGGTCAAAGCGCTGGACTCGCTAGCGGCGTTGCACAGCGACCAATACGCGCTGGCGGCCCACCCGGGAGAGCAGCCCGACTATTTCGGTGGTATGGCCTTTGACCCTACTACGCCGGGGTGGGCGAACTTCAACCACTGCTACTTTTTGCTGCCGCGCATAGAACTCAAGCGCTGTGAGCAAGGGACAATGCTGTCACTCAACCTGCGCTTCGATGACCGCGATCGTGAACAAGAGTTGGCTGATGCCCATGCGGCGCTTGATGCGCTAAATCCGCCCAGGCCACTTTCACCACTTTTGCCGCTTTCCCTGGAACGTAACGACTGTCCTTCTCGGGAAGAGTGGGCAGCACAGGTAAGCCGGGTGACCCAGCCAGACCAATTGTGTAGAACCCCCAAGGTGGTTCTTTCGCGGGAAACATGCCTACGCAGTTCTGAAATACCCAGCCCTTGGGCGCTACTGTCACACTGGCAGGCAGGGGCTGCTGACTGTTTCCAGTTGGGTATCCAGTTCACACCCCATGAAGCGTTTATTGGCTGCCCTCCGGAGCGGCTTTACAGGCGCAAAGGTTCTCACTTGGCTAGCGAGGCACTGGCTGGGACGACGCCTCGCGGGCGCACAGCCCAGCAAGATGGTGAACTTGCCATCAGGCTGCTTTCAGATACCAAGAACGGCCTGGAAAATCGGTGCGTGTATCAACAGCTGCTGAGCCAGCTTGAACCGCTTTCGCATCGGATCGACATGGGCGAGGCACATATTGTCACGCTGCGCTCGGTGCTGCACATTCGCCGCCTGATTCACGCCAAGCTACACCCTGAAGTGAGCGACCGGCAACTACTCGAAACCTTGCCTCCAACGCCAGCCGTCGGAGGCGTACCCCGTCAGGCGGCGTTGGCCTTCATCCGCCAGCATGAGCACCACCGGCGCGGCTGGTACGCGGGTGTCTTTGGTCGAATCAGCCACGCCAGCAGTGACCTGGCAGTGGCCATTCGCTGTGCCCATGTCGGTAAAGACTCGATTCGGCTCTACGCCGGTGCGGGGATCGTGAAAGGTTCTGAACCAGACGCGGAGTGGCGCGAGCTGGATAGTAAAATTGCCGATATCATGACGCTTTTGGGAATGGGGTAAGACATGACCGCGCCTGCTTCAATGCCTGGCTTTGCAACGCATCACGCCACCTTCAATCACCTCTGGGCTGCGCTGATGCTGGAGGAGCTTTATCGCCTGGGAGTGCGCGATGTCGTGCTGGCGCCGGGTTCGCGCTCGGCCCCGTTGACGGCGGCGGCCAGCGAACATGCGGGGCTAAACTGCCACTGCCATTTCGACGAACGCGGGCTTGGCTTTCTCGCGCTCGGCATGGCCCGGGGCAGCCATCGGCCGGTCGTGATCATCACGACCTCGGGGACGGCGGTCGCCAATCTCTATCCGGCGATCGTGGAAGCCAAATTGACCGGCGTGCCGCTGGTGGTGCTCTCCGCCGACCGGCCGATCGAGCTATTGGATAACGGCAGCAACCAGGCGATCGATCAGCGGGATATTTTCGCCCGCCACACGGTCGAGCACCGGGATTTGCCGCCGCCAGCCGCAGAGATGCAAGCGGCTTTTTTGCTGAGTACCATTGACCACTGTGTCGATCGACAGCGCCGCACGCCTGGGCCTATCCACATTAACTGCCGGTATCGCGAACCGCTCTACCCAGGCCGCGACTTACTCGATGCCACCCACTACCTTGCCCCGCTAGGCCGCTGGCAGGCAGGCCCCGCCCCCTGGAGTGATTGGCAGGCGCCGGTGGAAACCCCTTCACACACGAGCGCGTGCGATAGCGAGTGGGAGGTATTTTCTCGAAAGCAGGGCGTGATTGTCGTGGGCAATATCGAGGGAAGCGCGCATGCCCCCCATCAGGTAGCGAAAATCGTCGAGCTCTCCAAACAGTTGGGCTGGCCTTTATTGGCGGACCTGCAAAGCCAGATTCGCTTCGATCCGCAGAACCTGGTGTATTTCGACCTGGCCCTTCATGACCCGCAGTTTTACGAAGAGCTTGCCCAGGCCGAGGTGCTGCTGCAGTTCGGCGGGCGGCTGATTTCCAAGCGGTTGACCGGCTTTATCGCGCAAAAGCCCTGGCAGGACACCTGGCTGGTCGATCCGCTGCCGCACCGGCTCGACCCCGATTACGTTATCAAGCGCCGCTGGGTCAGCCCGCCCGACGCGTTCATTGAAGCGTTGCCCACGCCCGCCGAGCGGCCGCCCTGGCACCGGCTGGATCGCCTTCAGCGGCGCACCCGCCAGTGTGTCGAGGCGCGATGTGCTGCGTTTTCCGAACTGGGGGTGTGCCACCAATTAGCGCAACAGGCGAAAGGGCAGCTGGTGGTCGGCAATAGCCTGGTGGCGCGGCTGATGAATATGCTGGGCACCTACCGCGAAATGCCCCTGCGGGTATTCACCAATCGCGGCGCTTCCGGCATCGATGGTCTGACGGCCACGGCCTACGGCCTCAGTTGTACCCATCCAGGGCCCACCACCCTCGTGCTGGGGGACACCAGCGCCCTGCACGACCTCAACAGCCTGGCGCTGCTGAAACAGGCGGCGCACCCCTTGGTGGTGGTCATTCTCAATAACGATGGCGGCAGCATTTTTCATATGCTGCCGGTGCCCAAAGAAGGCGAGCAGCTGGAGCGCTATTTTCGCCAGCCCCACGGGCTGAACTTTGAACATGCGGCGTTGATGTTCGGGCTTGCGTACGCCGCGCCGGATTCGCTCGATGCCTTTACCGCAGCCTACCAGCAGGCCCTCGAGGTCGGCGTTACGCTGATCGAAATCAGCTTGCCTCATCAGCAGGTAGCGGATGAGCTGGCGGCCCTGGGCGTAGCGATTCGAGAGGCCTGACGTGAGCGACTCTTCCAACCATCCTTCCAGCCATTTTTCCAACCCGATCCTGATAATGCTGCATGGCCTGTTAGGCGACCGGCACGACTGGATAAAGGTCCGTGACCAGTTGGAGGGGAAGGGTATCCCGACGCTGGCACTGGACCTGCCCGGCCACGGCGAGAACCACGGCGTGCAGGTAAGCTCTTTCGACGCGTTTCATCACTGGTTGGGCGATACCTTGAACGCCCGGGGCATCGACCGCTACTGCTTGCTAGGGTATTCTCTGGGCGGGCGGCTGGCGCTTTATCACGCCAGCCGCCAACCGCCGGGGCTTCAGGCGCTATGGCTGGAGAGTGCCCACCCCGGGCTACCCGAAAGCGAGCGGCCGGGGCGTCTTGCGCATGATGAACGCTGGGCAATACGCTTCGAGCAGGAACCGCTTCAAAACGTGCTCGCCAACTGGTACCAGCAGCCCGTATTTGCCGATCTCTCCACCGCGGCGCGCAGCCAGCAGTGCAAGCGCCGGGGGCACAATATTGGTAAGTCCGTAGCTTGCATGTTGCGGGCCACGTCGCTGGGGCATCAGCCCTCTCAGTGGCCGTGGCTGGCGAATACCTCGTTGCCGGTCGGCTATCTGTCCGGCCTTCACGACGCCAAATTCAGCGGCCTGGCGACACGCCTGGCAGCGGCGGCGCCCCATATAGCGCATGCCCCCCTCGAAGGGGGGCACAATCTGCATTCCGAGCAGCCCGGCCAGGTCGCGCGGCAGCTGGAAAGCTGGTATCGCGCGCTCCTTTAAGGGCCCCTTGCTCAGTGGATCAGCAGCAGCCACGGAAGCCCGACCGCCAGCCAGACCACCAGAAACAGCAGACCAAAGACCGCCCCCAGCCGCCACCAAAGGCCGCTCGGCAGGTAGCCGCTGCCGTAGTAGACCGGGCTTGGGCCGGTGCCGTAAGGAGTCAGAATGCCCATGAAACCGAGCGTGGGGAGCAGCAGCAAAACGAACAGCTCCATATCCAGCCCCGCGATGCCCGAAGCCGCCGCCAGCATGACCGGCAGTAAAGCCGTCACGTGGGCGGTGACGCTGGCAAACAGGTAGTGGAGCAGATAGAAAATCACGGTGAGCGCGACCATGGCCATCACGGGGTTGAAGCCGCTGATCTGCCCGCCGACCACGCCACCGAACCAGTTGACGAACCCGACCTGGCTAAGCCCGCCGGCCAGGGCCACCAGGGTGGCAAACCAGACAAAGGTATTCCAGGCCGCGCGGTTATCGAGAATATCGTTCCAGTCGATGATGCCGGTCAGCAGCATGGCACAAATGACCACCAGGCCCACCAGGGACGCCGAAATGATATCGCCGCCGAAGATCCACAGCAGCAAGGCCGTGGCCACCATGACGACCAAAAGGATTTCATGGCGGGTCAAGCGTCCCAGCTTGGCCAGTTCCTGGCCGGCCCAGTCGGAAATTTCATTACCCGCTTTTACCTCTGGGGCGCACAGCCAGTAGCACAGCAAGGGCACCAGGAGTAGCAGGAAAATACCCACCGGCGCGACCGCCATGAACCACTGCCCCCAGTGGATATGCAGGCCGGTGGCGCTTTCGGTCAGCGCGATGGCCAGCAGGTTGGGGGCCAGTGCGGTCAGAAACAGGGAGCTTGTGACACAGGTGGACACGATGGCCGTCCACATCAAAAAGCTGCCCATGCGCTTCATGCTGGGGTCGTTGGGGTGGGAATCATAAAGCGGCGGCAGGTTACGAATCACCGGGTAGATGGTGCCGCCGCTGCGCGCGGTGTTGGAAGGGGTAAACGGCGCCAGAATCGCATCCGCGATCATGACCGCGTAACCCAGCGTTAGGGTGCGTTTGCCCATGGATTTCACCAGCCAAAGCGAGATGCGCCGCCCCAGGCCGGTTTTCTCATAGCCAAGGGCAAACATGAAGGCGCCAAAAATCAGCCAAACGGTCGAGTTGGTGAAGCCCGAGACCGCCCAGGCGAAGGCCTGATTGGCCGCATTGAAGCCTTCCACTGCCATCTGCTCCGGCGAAAACAGTACCCATTGCGAAAGTAGCGCGGCCAGCGTCACCCCGAGTAGGCCAATGACTGCACCGGGCAGGGGCTCGAGTATCAGCCCGACCACACAGCCCAGAAAAATGGCAAAAAAGTACCACGCATGCGGTGCCAGTCCCGATGGCGCGGGTATCAAGGCAACGACGATGGCGACGAAAACGGGTGCTAACAACTTCCATAACGGCACGGGTTGAGCACGGCTGGTCATGTTGCCCTCTCTTATAGCGGGTCAGGTCAGAAAATTACCCGTAAATCATTCACGGGAGGAAAAAGTGGGGGTGAGTGGCCTCCTTGTGCGCTGCCTGAAAGACGCCGGCGCAACGTCTCGATGGGTGGAGATATGACTGTAATACGTGTGTCGCTGCCCGTTGTTTGATGTGTGTCAATAGTTCTTTAGATTGGTGCGAGATCAATACTTTGCCTTTCAGGGGTATGGTAATTTCAAACCAGAAGAGGGCGTTGTATCGGTAGTCTTTTAACCTGACCAGCGGGAGGGTGCCATGCGCCAGCAGGATTTCGATATTGTCATCGTAGGGGGCGGCGGTGCGGGGTTGCGCGCTGCGATAGGCGCGGCCGAGGCTGCCAAAGAGCAGGGCGCCTCGCAGCGCATCGCAATGCTTTCCAAGGTCTATCCCATGCGCTCGCATACCGTAGCCGCCGAAGGTGGCGCGGCGGCGGTTACCAGCAGCGACGACACTCACCAGGCACACTTCGATGACACCGTCTCCGGCGGCGACTGGCTGGTCGAGCAGGGCGTGGTGGACTATTTCGTTCATCATGCCTACCAGGAGCTGGTGCAGATGGAGCGCTGGGGCTGCCCCTGGAGTCGTAAGGACGACGGCCAAGTGCAGGTGCGCCGTTTTGGTGGCATGAAAACCGCCCGCACCTGGTTTGCCGCGGATAAAACCGGCTTTCACATGCTGCATACGCTCTTTCAGACCTCGCTCAAATACCCGGAGATCGAGCGCTTTGATGAGTATTTCGTGCTCGACCTGGCCGTTCACGAAGGCGCGGTCATCGGCGTCATTGCGCTGCAAATCGCGACCGGCGAGCTGACCCTGCTGCGCGCCAAGGCAGTGATTCTGGCCACCGGCGGCGCCGGGCGCCTGTTTCGCTTCAATACCAATGCGGGCATCGTCACCGGCGACGGCATGGCGATGGCCTACCGCCACGGCGTGGCGCTGCGCGATATGGAGTTCGTGCAGTACCACCCTACCGGGTTGCCCGGTTCCGGCATTCTGATTACCGAAGCGTGCCGCGGCGAAGGCGGGATTCTTCTTAATAAGGACGGCTACCGTTACTTGCAGGATTACGGCCTGGGCCCGGAAACACCGCTGGGCCAACCGGAAAACAAGTACATGGAGCTGGGCCCGCGGGACAAGCTTTCCCAGGCGTTTTGGCAGGAGCAGCAGGCCGGGCGCACCGGCAAGTTCGGCGACAGCGACGTGGTGTATCTCGACCTTCGCCACCTGGGTGAGAAAACCATCCTCGAGCGCCTGCCGTTCATCTGCGAGCTGGCCAAATCCTATATCAACGTCGACCCGGTGAAGGAACCCATCCCCATTCGCCCCGCCGTTCACTACACCATGGGCGGGATCGAAACCAACCCGCAGTGCGAAACCTCGATCACTGGGCTCTATGCCGCAGGGGAGTGTGCCTCGGTCGGCTTGCATGGCGCCAATCGGCTGGGCTCCAACTCGCTCACCGAACTGCTGGTGTTTGGCCGCCTGGCCGGTGAACAGGCAAGCCGGCGTGCGGCACACACCGAGTGGGCCGATAGCGCTCTTCTACACGCCCAGGCCGAGCGCCAACAGGCCACGCTTGCGCGCCTTTGCGATGGCAACCGCAGCGGCGAGAACTGGGTGGATCTCAAGCACGCCATGGTGCAGGCCATGGAAAGCGGCTGTGGTATCTACCGCACCGAGGAAAGCATGGCCCAGGCGTTGGCACAAATTCGAAAGCTGCGCGCGCGCTACCGCGAGATTCGCGTCAACGATGCCAGCAAGATATTCAATACCGAGCTTTTGGAGTGCCTCGAGCTTGGGTGTGGACTGGATATCGCCGAAGCCTCGTGCCTTGGTGCCCTGGAGCGGCGTGAATCCCGCGGTGCCCACCAGCGTCTGGACGAAGGGATGCAAACGCGGGACGACGTTAACTACCTCAAGCACAGCCAGGTATTTTATCAAGGCGAGGCGCCTGCCAGGCTGCACTGGCAGGAGGTCGATGTACGCTTTTCCGCCCCGGCAGAACGGGCCTATGGGGACGCCGGTAAAGGGGACAAGGTATGAACAAGACCATCAGCGTTAAGCGCTACGTACCCGATAACGCGGCGGAGTCCTACTGGCAGGCCTTTGAGCTGCCGGTTGATGACAGCACGTCGCTACTGGACGCCCTCAACCATATAAAAGAGCAGTTGGATAGCACGCTGAGCTACCGCTGGTCGTGTCGCATGGCGATCTGCGGCTCCTGTGGGGTGATGGTGAACGGCATTCCCAAGCTCGGCTGCAAAACCTTTTTGCGCGATTATGACGGCGAGATCCGTATCGAGCCGCTCGCCCACTTTCCGGTACAGCGCGACCTGGTCGTGGACATGGAGATCTTTCTCGAGCACCTGGCGGCGGTGAAGCCCTATCTAATCGATGACGACCCGGTCAAACCCTTCGACCCCCAAGCGCCGGAAACCTATCGCCAGTCGCCGGCGCAGTTGGCCCGCTACAAGCAGTTCGCCAACTGCATCAACTGCGGGCTCTGCTACTCGGCGTGCCCGCAGTTCGGGCTCAACCCGGAGTTTCGGGGCCCGGCGGCGATCGCGCTGGCCCACCGTTACAACCAGGACAGCCGCGACCACGGCAAAAAGCAGCGTATGGCGGAGCTTAACCGCCACGAGGGCGTGTGGAGCTGCACCTTTGTCGGCTTTTGCTCGAAGGTGTGCCCGAAGCACGTCGACCCCGCTGCGGCGGTGAACCAGGGCAAGGTCGAAGCGGCCAAGCATACCTTGATCGCCTTGTTCAAAGGCGATGAGATGAACGGCGAGGGGAAGGCGCATGAATAAAACATCATCGCAACGCTTGCCGCCACTGAAACGCAACTGGTGGCTAAAGCATCGGTTTTTCAAACTTTATATGCTGCGCGAAGCCACGGTTTTGCCGCTGGTGTTTTTTCTGCTTTGTTTGATGGCGGGAATGGTGGCGCTCGTTCAGGGGGCGGATAGCTGGCAGGGCTGGGTGGGCTTCATGGGCTCGCCGGTGGTGCTGGCGCTGAACCTTCTGGCGCTTGCCGCCAGCCTTTATCACGCCGCCACGTTCTTTGTGCTGTTTCCACGGGTCATGCCGCTGCGCATCGCTGGCCGCAGCCTGCCTGACAACATGATCGTGGCGGGGCAGTGGGCAGGCGTGGTGGTCGTCGCGCTGCTGTTCTTCTGGTTATTGGGGAGGGCCTGAATATGAGCAAGCAAGCCATGAGTAAACCCGGCAGCCCACAGGCGGCATCCCACCAACAAGCCTTCGATGAGCCGCTTTGGTGGGGGCTTTTCAGCGCGGGCGGCGTCTGTTTTGCGGTCCTTTTGCCCGCCGTCATCCTGTTTATTGGCGTTTTGTTGCCGCTTGGGCTGCTGCCCGCCGACGCGCTAAGCTACGAGCGGGCCACGGCGCTACTGTTCAGCGTACCGGGCTTTTTGTTTGTCGGCGCAGTGGTGTGCCTGCCGCTCTTTCATGCCGCTCACCGGCTGCGCCATGGCCTGTTCGATATAAGCGTGGGCCGCGACGGCTTCAACAAGAAACTGATGTACGGCGCGGCTGCGCTGCTGAGTATGCTGGCATTAGGCCTGGTGGTGGCCGGTATGCTGAGCTGACCGGGACGCAGAACGCCTTAACCGATTAAAAGAGACTGACATGATTGACGGACTGACTGAATCAGAACTCTATGCCCCCATCGCGTGGCAGGACGACTCCGCAGACTACCAGGATATTCTGTATCACACCTCGAGCGAGGGCGTGGCTCGTATCACCATCAACCGCCCCGAGGTGCGCAACGCCTTTCGCCCGCAAACGGTCAATGAAATGGCCCAGGCACTCAACCGCGCCCGCCACGACAGCGCTATCGGCGCCATTCTACTCACCGGCGCCGGTGATAAAGCGTTCTGCTCCGGCGGCGACCAGCGCATTCGCGGTGACTATGGCGGCTACCAGGACGAAGAGGGTACCCATCACCTCAACGTGCTGGATTTCCAGCGTGATATTCGTACCTGCCCCAAGCCAGTCGTCGCCATGGTGGCGGGCTACGCCATCGGCGGTGGCCACGTGCTGCACCTGATGTGTGACTTGACCATTGCCGCCGATAACGCGGTATTTGGCCAGACCGGCCCCAAGGTTGGCTCGTTTGATGGTGGCTACGGCGCCTCGTACCTGGCCCGTATTGTCGGTCAGAAAAAGGCCCGGGAAATCTGGTTTCTGTGCCGTCAGTATAGCGCCGCCCAGGCCCTCGACATGGGGTTGGTCAACCACGTCGTACCGCTTGCCGAGCTCGAAAAAGAGAGTGTTCGCTGGTGCCGCGAGATGCTCCAGCACAGCCCTATGGCGCTGCGCTGCCTGAAAGCCTCGCTCAATGCCGACTGCGACGGCCAGGCCGGGCTTCAGGAGCTGGCCGGTAACGCCACCATGCTCTACTACATGACCGAAGAGGGCCAGGAGGGGCGTAACGCGTTCAACGAAAAACGCCGCCCGGATTTCTCTCGCTATCCGCGTAACCCCTGATGCAGCTGTCGCTTTACCGCTACTCCCTCCCGTTGCGCCAGCCGCTGATGTTTAAAGGGCATAGGCTCAAGAACCGGGAAGGGCTGCTGGTTTCCATCAATGGGCAATGGGGCGAGGTCGCGCCGCTGCCTGGCTTCTCGATGGAAACCCTGGCGGAAGCAGAAGCGGAAAGCCTTGCCTGCCTGGCTGCATTAAAGCGCGGCGACACCACCTGCCCGGCGCTACCGTCGGTGCAGTTCGGGTTCGACTGCGCCCAGCGCGCGTGGCCCGCTGATCTTCCTGACCCTTTGCCAGCCTATCCGCTGCTTCAGGGCACGCCCGCGTCTCTGATGCCGTCGCTTTCAGCCTCCCATTGGCAGGCGTCGCCGCCGAAAAGACTCAAGCTCAAGGTGGCACGCTACGCCATGGCAGAGGAACTGGCGCTGATCGAACAGCTTGGCAAGCACTTCCCCACCACCCAACTGATTCTGGATGCCAACGGAGGCTGGACACGGGCAGACGCCCAGCGCTTCTGCGAGCGCCTGACGCTGGAACAGATTGACTACCTGGAAGAGCCTTGTGCTAGCTTTGCTGACACGATCGCGGTCGCGGAAGCCACGGGGGTGGGCGTGGCGCTGGATGAAACGCTTTCCCGCGGAGCCGCGTGGCACTGCCACCCGCAGCTAAAAGCGCTGGTCATCAAGCCTACGTTAATCGGCTCGCTAAATGCCTGCGAAGCACTCGTTCAGCGAGCAAGCGAAGGCAACCTGCGTGTGGTGATTTCCTCGAGCTTTGAATCCGATCTGGGCCTTGGACTGCTGGGCCGGTTAGCCAGCCAGTGGGCGCCCAATGAACCGCCGGGGCTGGACACAGGCCACTGGCTGACGGCGCGGGTTACCCATGTCTCGGGAGAAGTAATGACACACTCACTGCGCTGCCTCTATCGGGCCTCGTCGATATAAACCCTCATAGCCATCAACAGGAGCACTCAGCGTGATCGATACCTGCCCCATACACTTTTGGGCTAAAGAGACCCCTGAGAAAATCGCCATAGAGGCTGGCTCTGTATGCCTTGATTATCGCACGCTCGATCGCCGCGTAGCGTCGTTAGCACAGCAGCTGGCGCGGCAAGGGTTCGTGGCCGGGGATCGACTAGTGGTTCCCGCCAAAGGCTCGCTTGATTCCTTGCTGCTCGCCTGGGCTTGCCTACGCGCCGGGCTGATTTTCTGTCCGCTCAATCCCGCGTTTCCCGTAACCCAGCAGTTGGGTCTGGCCAAGCGACTTCAGGCTGATCGCGTCTGCCAACCGGAGAGTGACCATGCTTATCCCTCGGAGCTTGTGCCGGTCATTCTCGATTTTCTCTCAGAAACCGAGGTGAGCTCGTCGCCGGTGCTTGATGGCAATCAGCTGTGCAACACGATCTTTACCTCCGGCTCCAGCGGTACGCCCAAGGCGGTGCTCCATCGTGTGGGCAATCACCTGGCGTCGGCGCGTGGCTCGGCGTCGTTTATCCCCGTCGATCAGGACAGTGGCTGGCTGCTCTCGCTGCCGTTATTTCATATCGGTGGCTACGCTATCGCGTTTCGCGTCTTTCTCGCCGGCGGGCGGGTGATTCTCGATGATGCGCCGCATACGTTGTCTGCGCGTCTTGAGCAGCAGTCGATCACCCATCTGTCACTGGTGCCCACCCAGCTTTGGCGGTTGCTGCAAGCGGGTTTTACACCCCAGCGCACACAGCTGCGCGAATTGCTGCTGGGCGGCGCGGCGATTCCTGCGCCGCTGGTGGCCAAAATGACCGCGCTGGGGCTGACACCGAAGGTCAGCTATGGGCTGTCCGAGATGGCCAGCCAGGTCTGCACCGGTATCCCGGCAGCACCTGGCGTTGTGGGCGCGCCGCTACCGGGTCGCGAGGTGAGAGTGGATGAAGGAGAGATACAGGTGCGGGGTGACACCCTGTTCAGCGGCTATCTGAATAACGGCGTGGTTGATTCGGCCCTCAACGATGAAGGCTGGTTTGCCACCCGCGACAAGGGTCATTTTACTCCGCAAGGCGCGCTGGTAGTGGAAGGGCGGCTCGATAACGCCTTTATTTCCGGTGGTGAAAATATCCAGCCGGAAGCTATTGAACAGCGTCTGGTCGATCACCCTGGTATCGCTCAGGCATTAGTGGTGCCGGTGCCCCATAGTGAGTGGGGCGAGCGACCGGTGGCGTTTATCGATTGGCACCATGAACCCGTGTCGGAACGCACGCTAGGTGCCTGGGTACGCGAAGCGCTACCCGGCTTCATGGTGCCGGATGCTTGGCTTGCCTGGCCTGAGGGCGTGGGGTTCAAACCCTCGCGCAAGCAGTTTGCTGAGCTGGCGCGAGGGCAGATCAATCCTCTATTGAGTGGTGTCCTCCGCGGTAGGTAGGTAGGTAGTGCTTCATGGCCGAGGTCGCGAACATGCGGGGTTGGATTGAAAGTAGATAGCTTAGCCTCGTCGACCGCTGAAAGCGGCTTGGCGGGTGGGCAAACGAGTATCAATCCCTTAGGTAAATCTCCCCCTTACCCACCAGCACGGCGTTGCCGCCCACCTGAACCCGCTCGCCATCCATGGCGGTTTCAATCACGCTGGGCCGACCCATTTCCACTCCCTGATGAATCATCCAGCGCTTGGCTTCACCTGTGGTTGCCAGGTAACCGCTCAGCGCCGCCGCCGCGCTCCCGGTCGCCGGGTCTTCGCAAAGGCCATGCTCTCTTGAGAACATGCGGCTGCGAAGCACGGTTTCTGCACCGCCCGATGACTCGGCCACATACAGGTATACCTGCTCGGCACCGCTGGGCGTCACCGTGTTGGCCCACTCGGCCCCAGATATGTGTATGTTTTGCAGAGCCGTGAGATCGCCAAGCTCAACCAAGTGAAAAGCCAACCCACAGGAAGAAATGACGGGTGTGCCGACGACCTGATGGCGTTGCAGGCCGAGTAGGGCCGCGGCGCTGGATTGGTCCAGTGGACTTGAGCTGATACTGGCGGGCCGGGCAGTGGTGAAAGTGGCTTTACGGTCCGAAAAGCTGACGAGCAGCTCGCCGACCGGCGGTTGTAGAATCAGCGTCTGCTCGCGGTTTACCAGGCCAAGCTCGGCCAGCAGTTGCGCGGTGCCTACGGTGGGGTGGCCGGCAAAATCGAGCTCCTGCGTTGGCGTGAAGATGCGCATCGGGTAGTGGTTGGCCGCGCTTGCCGCGCCAAGAAATACCGTTTCCGCCAGATTAAGCTCACGGGCCACGGCCTGCATGGTCGCGGTTTCAAGGCTGTCGGCTTCCAGAAAGACCGCTAGCTGATTGCCTGCAAACGGTGTATCGGTAAACACATCCAGAAGGTAGTACTCGGCGCGGTTCATGAACGCTCCTTGTTGAACGTTGTGTGTTGCCAGAAGGTTCTCCGGCCCTCTTGATGGGCCTGGGCGCGGCTGATGCCGATATCCTTGAGCAAGCGGTCATCGAGTGTCAGTAACTGGCGGCGGCTGCGGCGACATTCACGGTAACAGCGCAGCCGGTAGCGAAGCTGAGCGAGACTGAAACGGGGCATGGTGATCTCTCCGATGGTTGGCCATTTCAGGTTACTCAGTAAGTGATTCATGATACAGATATAGGATTATGTATTTCAGGGATACAGATAGCCTATGTTGTGCCGCTGTATGCTTGTTTTAGCCATCAACTGTATGGCGTCAAGAGAGGAAAAGCCATGACGCGCTATGAAGAGGTCGGCGCTGTATTGCGCGAGCGTATCGAGCACGGCATCTACCGCCCGGGGGACCGCCTGCCCTCCATTCGCGCCGTCTGCCTTGAAATGGAGGTGAGCATCTCGACCGCGCAAGAGGCGTATCGTCAGCTAATGGATGCAACGCTGATCGAGTCGCGGCCCAAGTCGGGCTACTTCGTGCTACCTGGCCGGGCGCCGTCGGTACTGCCTTCGATATCCCGCCCGGCTCAGCGGCCGCTGGATGTGTCGCAGTGGGACCAGGTGCTGGAACTCGTCGCCACCCAGCGTGACGACAACCGGCTTTTGCTCGGGCGCGGTGTGCCCAATCTTGAGTATGCGTCGCTCAGGCCACTGTCCAAAATTCTGGGTGGGTTGCACAGAAGTGTCGATCTGCATGGCTTCAACTACGACAAACTAAGCGGCAGCCCCGAGCTTCGCCAGCAGGTGGCCAAGCTTGCCGTGGCATCAGGCTGCTTGCTTCACCCGGATGATATTTTGATCACCACGGGCTGTCAGGAAGCACTTTCCATTGCGCTGCGCACCCTGACCCAGCCGGGCGATGTGGTTGCGGTTGATTCGCCGAGTTTCTACGGCACCATGCAGATATTGAAAGCCAGCGGCCTGAAGGCGCTGGAGATTCCCACCGACCCGCAAACCGGCATCAGCCTGGAAGCGCTCGAGCTTGCGCTGGAGCAGTGGCCGATCCGCGCCATTCAGGTAACGCCGACTTTCAACAATCCGCTGGGCTACACCATGCCGCCGGCGCGCAAACGCGCGCTGTTCCAGCTTGCCCAGCGTTTTGACGTAGCGATTATCGAAGACGATATCTATGGCGACCTGTCGTTTACTCAGCCCCGGCCGCCCACCATTAAATCGTTCGATGACGACGGGCGCGTACTGCTGTGCAGCGGCTTTTCCAAAACGTTGGGGCCGGGGCTGCGGGTCGGGTGGATGGCGCCGGGGCGCTACCGGGATCAGGCGCTGCACATGAAGTACGTCTCCACCGGAGCGTCGGCCACGCTGCCCCAACTGGCAGTGGCCGAGTTCGTTACCAAAGGGCACTACGAGCGCCATCTGCGCGTGGCCATTCGCCAGTATCAGCGCCAGCGCGATGTGATGATCGACTGGGTGCAACGCTACTTTCCGGAAGGCTCGGGCATCAGCTACCCGCAAGGCAGCTTTCTGCTGTGGGTGGAGCTGCCCGCTGCGGTGGACTGCGTGCGCCTCAACGAGCTCCTGGCGCAGCATGACGTGCACGTCGCCCCCGGCTCGCTGTTTTCCGCTTCCGGCAAGTTTCGCCAGTGTCTGCGCCTTAACTATGCCTTTACCCTGACGCCTGCAATTGAAACCGCGGTACGCACGGTAGGGGAATTAGCCGGCAAGATGGTGGAAGAGTCGCGGGCGTCGCTTGTCTGAAAGCGACGGAATCAGCCAGCAAGCACACCAGATGAGCGCCCTTCGCGAGTAATCCGCCGTTGACGAATGCGTATGCTATAAGAGAGGCCACGCTTCTTAAAAAACGCTGCTTGGTGCGATTTTTATAGCTTCCTGCAACGTTCTGATTTTACTGTTCTTTAATAATATTCTTTTGGTCAAAAATTGACCTGAATCGCTGGTAGATTTTCTGCTGTCTATTTTTATCTTGCAGAACAGTTATCTACAATTAGACCGTTCCCCACAGGCGTGGGGATGAACCGTGGCCGAGGCCCGACACGCCGCACGCCAAGTACCGTTCCCCACAGGCGTGGGGATGAACCGCCATGGGGATGCTGCAAGAGAGCTTCCAGGCACCGTTCCCCACAGGCGTGGGGATGAACCGCTTTTGGTGGCATTGATAATATGGCGGCTATTCCGTTCCCCACAGGCGTGGGGATGAACCGAGCTGGCGCTGGCGGCAGATCCGATATCGCAACCGTTCCCCACAGGCGTGGGGATGAACCGGCATTAATTGGATTGAGATTCGCGGCCTGTTTCCGTTCCCCACAGGCGTGGGGATGAACCTCTTAACCAGCGCATCGTATAGCTGCTGGGCCACCGTTCCCCACAGGCGTGGGGATGAACCGGCGTACGCCTTGATGAAATTCAGCAAGAGCTTCCGTTCCCCACAGGCGTGGGGATGAACCGGATTATTTTATGAGCGCCGTGATGAGTTGGGGCCGTTCCCCACAGGCGTGGGGATGAACCGCCGCCCAGCAACGTGCCGAGGCGGCGGGTATGCCGTTCCCCACAGGCGTGGGGATGAACCGCGCGGGCTGACAAAAGCAGTTCTAGCAGAGCGCCGTTCCCCACAGGCGTGGGGATGAACCGCATTACCGGGCAATCGTTAATCGCGTGATGGCCCGTTCCCCACAGGCGTGGGGATGAACCGTCAGCTTTTTCGGTTAGCCTGCCCTTAGCGTGCCGTTCCCCACAGGCGTGGGGATGAACCGTTCCCATGGTCGGCCTTGCCTCCTACGGCATGCCGTTCCCCACAGGCGTGGGGATGAACCGGTGTTCCCCGCGCAGGCGGGGATGACGCTGAGCCGTTCCCCACAGGCGTGGGGATGAACCGCCAGGTCATGATAGTAAGAGTAGCGATGAATACCGTTCCCCACAGGCGTGGGGATGAACCGTCTTTCCCGGTGAACTCATCAAACTTGCGCTGCCGTTCCCCACAGGCGTGGGGATGAACCGGTGACATTAAACAGGGATCAGGTGGGTTGCACCCGTTCCCCACAGGCGTGGGGATGAACCGCACTCTAGCCCGCTGGTCGGCAGGCAATGAATCCGTTCCCCACAGGCGTGGGGATGAACCGCACTGGCCGTAGTTGATAAAGGCGAGTGGATGCCGTTCCCCACAGGCGTGGGGATGAACCGTTTACCGAGATTGGCCGTAACTTTTGGGACGTCCGTTCCCCACAGGCGTGGGGATGAACCGTCGACTATGCTGCCCACTAGCCTCGCCTTTAGCCCGTTCCCCACAGGCGTGGGGATGAACCGAACTCAATATCCTGGCTGACGTTTTTGACAGTTCCGTTCCCCACAGGCGTGGGGATGAACCGCCCAGGAAGCGGCAGCAGCGGCAGCAAAACAGCCGTTCCCCACAGGCGTGGGGATGAACCGTGTTTGGCGCATTTCTTCGAAAGCCGCTTCCACCGTTCCCCACAGGCGTGGGGATGAACCGCGAGCCAGGAAGGCCAGCAGCGTGCCAGTTAACCGTTCCCCACAGGCGTGGGGATGAACCGCCAAGCAATGCAAGCCAAGAGCGACCAGCTAACCGTTCCCCACAGGCGTGGGGATGAACCGTAATAACGTTCTCAGCAACATGAAGCTTATAGCCGTTCCCCACAGGCGTGGGGATGAACCGGTGTTAGAAATGCTCGTTAGAGTTACTGGCGGCCGTTCCCCACAGGCGTGGGGATGAACCGTGATTGCTTTTATTGAGCATTTGCCTATTGTACCGTTCCCCACAGGCGTGGGGATGAACCGCGTCCGCTGCATTTCTTCAAATGCCGCTTCCACCGTTCCCCACAGGCGTGGGGATGAACCGCCGTGTGGCGCTTCTACTGCGCTATTAGTGAACCGTTCCCCACAGGCGTGGGGATGAACCGCAGGAATGATAATTTCACAGCTCACCCCGAGTCCGTTCCCCACAGGCGTGGGGATGAACCGCAGGAATGATAATTTCACAGCTCACCCCGAGTCCGTTCCCCACAGGCGTGGGGATGAACCGCAAGGATATAGCTGGAGCGGCTTCGCATGACCCCGTTCCCCACAGGCGTGGGGATGAACCGTATATATAAAAAGAAGGGGTATAAGGGTGTACACATAATGCCTATTCATTATTGATGCGTGTGGCGTTACGCGCTACAATTTATGCAGGCTCGGCGGCAAGGGAGGCAAAGCGATGCGATGATAAAGAAAATCAAGCACAAAGGCCTGAAACGGCTTTATGAGCGGGGGGAGCCCCAAGGAGTACAGCCTAACCATGTAGACGATTTAAGAGACATACTGGCAGCACTGGATGCCGCAACCAAGCCAAACGATATGGATTTACCAGGTTTTGATTTCCATGGCTTGAAAGGTGATAAGAAGGGCTTTTTTTCAGTGCATGTAAACGGTAATTGGGTAGTGATATTTACGTTTGATGGGGAAGATGCACACCTTGTTGACTATTTAGACTACCACTGACGGCGGCGCTCCTTGATAACCGATACGATACGGTTATCAAGGTCCACCGAATGGGATGGTTTCGCCACTTGAGCGGTAGCCACGATTGCACAGCCTCTAAATATACAGATTAAAAATATTGTGCATGATGATGATGAGGATAACGTGATGACAATGATGAATCCGCCGCACCCAGGCAGCTTGTTACGCCGCCGGATCGTGCCCGCGCTGGGGCTGAATGTCACTGATTTTTCCAAGAAACTAGGTATGTCCCGCACAGCGGTATCCCGCGTTTTGCATGAGCATGCCAGCATTTCCCCTGATTTTGCGGTTAGGCTTGAGCATGGCGGTATTGGTAACGCTAAGCACTGGATGACCATGCAGACCAACTACGACCTATGGCAAGCCGAGCATAAAGAGCAAAATCATATTGAAAGAATCGCTGCTGTTTGAATTAGTAAGTTACTAATTCACCAGTTTAAAGCTCAACGGATCGTGCCGTTGGGCTTTTTTTGCTTGGGAACTAGATAATGGAGGCTATATGAACGTTGATAGGCTCGACTATTTTGCAGGTTTGGCAATGCAGCAATTCCTGATACCGACAATGAACTTGCAATCGATTTCGACCATGGGCAGATAGCGTATGATGCCTATTCACTAGCCAAAGTCATGGCAGAAGAAAGAGAACGACTGGAAGAAGAGGGTTATAGATAATCCGTTCCTCACAGACGTGGGGATGAACCGCTCTTCATGGGTCGCCCTCCGGCATGGATGGCGACTCAGGTAGCCCGGTCGTTCAGGAAGTAAACCATGCAATATCCGATTGCTATCGAATGGGGTGATGAGCACACCGCCACCGGTATCGTCATATCCGGATATTCCCGGGGCCGTGACCGCGGTTGACACGACCGAACACGCCTATGAAATGGCGGTGGAAGTGGCCCATATCCAGCTGGAAGAATTAGCCAACGAAAATAAAGATATCCCCATGCCCCGCAGCATTGCGGAGCATCGTAAGAATCCAGAGTTTGAGGGGTATGGCTGGGGGATTATCGATATTGATATCTCTCCCTACCTGGGTAAAACCAAAAAGGTGAATGTGACGCTGCCAGGTCATGTCATCCGCCAGATCGACAAATACGTTACTACGCACGGTATTAAAAGCCGCTCTGCGTTCATTGCCTCGGCGGCATTGGAAAAGCTGACCCACGCGTAACGAATAGCCTGACTCAATGAGGCAGGCGTATTGATGTGGCGACGCTGAAGCCGCAGGCCAAATGGAAAACCCGCTCTCGACCGAGAGCGGGTTTTTTCATGATGACGCAACGCGTTCACCCAACGGTCGTTTTGGACCTTCCCTTCAACTTGTAGACACGCTATCGTCGGTTTTGGTCAGTTCGCTAATTTTACTGAGCGAGCGTGGCTGTCATCCTGATCAAGGGAGAATGTTCTGGCCATGCCGACTCGATCTTCACGTTTGCCGGTCTATCACCGCTATGCCGGCAAGGCCCTGCCGGGGCAGGCGGGAGATGCTTGCCATCTGCTGGCCTGGCATAGCCTGGATGTAGCGGCCGTTGGTTGGCAGCTACTTGCGCCTGAGCGCCCCTTGACGAAGCAGCTGGCCGCGCAGCTGGGCATCGAGCCCGAGCCATTACGGCAGCTGATGGTTTTTTTATTGGGGCTTCACGACCTGGGCAAGTTCTCCCGCGCCTTTCAGGAGGTGCTGAAACTCTCGCTCGACGGTATGGCGCCGCCGCAAGGCAAGCCCTATCAGCAGCGTCACGACCGTTTGGGTGTGTTGCTCTGGGATGCTTGCTGGAAAGCGTGGCGCAAGGAGGGTGTATTGCACTGGCCAGAAAGGGAGGCGCCTGCCAGAAAGTTGTTGGAACCAATAGATAGTTTGATGGCACCGTTTTTCGGCCACCATGGTCGCCCTGTAGCCACCGGCCAACTGGCGTTTGCGGACTTTTTCGTCAACGACGGCGAGCTTGACGATGCTGTGGCTGCAGGCAGTTTCGTCGCCGACTGGGCCGCATTGGTCGAGCCCGACTGGCCGGTTGAAAAACTGCTGGATGAAGAGTGGCTGGCGCGTTTCAAGACTTTGAGCTGGACAATAGCCGGCTGGGCGACGCTTAGCGACTGGCTGGGCTCGCACCGCGACTACTTTCCCTACTGCCAAAAGGCGATGGCGCTGGGCGATTACTGGCCTAAAGCGCTTTTCCAGGCCGAGGCGGTGCTGAGGGCCACCGGGTTTGGTCGCCCGCCCACGCCGACCCCCTACGCAGGCCTCGATCAGTGGTTTGCAGGCAAGGTGACACCGACCCCGCTGCAGAAGAAGGCAGAAGATCTGCCGCTCCAGGCCGGACCGCAGCTGTTCATCCTTGAAGACGTGACCGGCGCAGGCAAGACCGAAGCCGCCTGCATTCTAGCCCAGCGCCTGCTGGCCGCGGGCCACGGCGAGGGCCTCTATTTTGCCTTGCCCACCATGGCCACCTCCAACGCCATGTACGCCCGCCTGGGCAATCTTCATCATCACTTTTACAGCAGCGCATCAAAGCCTTCGTTGGTGCTTGCCCACGGGGCGCGCGAGCTCAATGAGGATTTCGAGCGCGCGGTGACGGCCACCCAGCCAGAAAACGACGATTACGATGCTCTTGATGCAAGCGCCTCGACCCAGTGCAATCGTTGGCTGGCGGACTCCAACAAGAAGGCGCTGTTGGCCGATGTGGGGGTGGGCACTATCGACCAGGCGCTGATGGGCGGCTTACCGTTTCGCCACCAGTCGATGCGCTTGCTGGGGCTGGCGCGCAAGGTGCTGATCATCGACGAAGTCCACGCCTTCGACCACTACATGCAAACCCTGCTGCATCAGCTACTGGCCCACCACGCCCGCCAGGGCGGTAGCGTTATCCTGTTGACGGCCACGCTGCCACACGCCATGCGCGAGTCGCTTACGGCGGCGTGGCGCCACGGTCTTGGGGTTGAAACCAGCCCACTTGAAGCACACGACTACCCTCTGCTAACCCATTGCGGAAGGAGCGCTACCCACGAAGTGCCCGTCAAGACACGTCCGGAAGTCGCACGCCGTGTGGCAGTCGACTGGCTGGAAAGCGAAGACGAGGCTATCGAGCGTGTACTGGCCGCCGTAGAAGCGGGCGAGTGCATCGTTTGGGTGCGCAACACCGTCGACGACGCCATCCGCGCCTTCCAGCAACTGCGTGAGCACCACCCCGAGCCCGAACGCTGCCTGCTTTTCCACGCACGCTTTGCGATGCTAGACCGCCAGCGGATCGAGTCCGAGGTGATTCGTCGCTTCGGCAAGGAGTCCACGCCGTCACTGAGGCGTGGGCAAGTGATTGTTACAACGCAGGTTTTCCAAGAGAGCTTGGACTGTGATGCTGACCAGATGGTCAGTGACATCGCGCCCATTGACCTCTTGATCCAGCGCGCCGGTCGGTTGCAGCGCCACCAGCGCGGCGAACGTTCCGCGCCCGTGCTGCAGGTACTCGCGCCCGCGTGGAGCGATACCCCCGATGTGGACTGGTTGAGCCAAGCGCACCGCGGCACCCAGGCGGTTTATAAAGACACCTCGTTGATCTGGCTGACCCAGCGCGTGCTGCGCGAGCAGGGCGCCATCACCATGCCGGGTGAGGCGCGCAGCTTGATCGAGGGCGTTTACGCCGCCTCGACGGAGGACCTCCCGGAAGCGTTTGACCTGGCGCACTTCGAGCGCACCGGTATGGATAAATACGCGGTCTCGGTGGCCACCCATAACGCCCTGAATCTGGAAGATGGCTACCGCCTCAATGGCGATTTTGACCCGTGGCAGGAGGAGCGCGAGATGGGCACTCGGCTCAGCGACGAGCAAAGTGTCGAGGTCGTGCTACTCAAGCGTCGGGAAGATGAGCTGGTGCTCTGGGTAGAAGATCACCGCCACGCCGACCGACTGAGCCGATGTCGCCTGACGGAAAGCCAGGCCAGGAAACTAGCTCAACTGCCGGAGCGCTATACCGAGCAGTGGGAAACGCTACAGCAGCGCCACCGCGGGCTGCGCTTCGTGCAGCCGTGGCTGCCTGAGGAGGAGGATACTTGTGGTTACGACGCACAGTGGGGTGTGAGTTTTGAACAAAAATAGACGTTGCCATTTCACTGAAAGACAAGTGATACAAGGTAATCAAAAGAACGCTTAACGCCAAAATTAACGCACGTGAGGTGCCGATGAATCTACTCACAGACCCCTGGTTGCCCTTTCGGTATCGCGATGGCGATGGCCGAATCGCCTACCGCCCACCCTCGGCCCTCGCCGACCCGAATGTGCTCGACCTCGCACTTCCTCGCGCCGATTTCCAGGGCGCGGCCTGGCAGTTTTTGATCGCGCTGCTGCAGACGGCGATGACGCCCAAAAATACCGACGCCTGGCTGGATTATTATCAGACGCCGCCCAGCATGGCAAAGCTCGATGATCTGTTAGCGCCCTTTGCCTCTGCCTTCGAGCTGGATGGCGACGGCCCGCGATTCATGCAGGACCTGGACCCGTTGGACGACGTCAAGGACGCGCCGGTTGCCGGCCTTTTGATCGACTCGCCCGGCGCCAACGGCATCAAGAACAATACCGATTTCTTCGTCAAGCGCGGCCGGGTGGAAACTGCTTGCCCCGAGTGCGCGGCGCTGGCGCTTTATACCATGCAGATCAACGCGCCCGCCGGTGGCGCGGGCATTCGCGTTGGCCTGCGCGGCGGCGGGCCGCTGACCACGCTGATTCTGCCGGAAGACGACAGCAAACCACTGTGGGCGCGCCTCTGGCCCAACGTCATGCCCGCGGATGCGGTGGGCCAGCCGGGGCAGACATGGCGCGCGCCTGAAGCCTGCGATAGCGATCTGTTCTTCTGGATGAAGGATACCCGTGTCAGCGACAAGAAAGGCACCGAGGTTTTGCCCGAGCAGGTGCACCCCTTGCACGCTTTTTGGTCGATGCCCAGGCGCTATAGGCTGCTATTCGACGAGACGCCGGGCGAGTGCGACCTTTGCGGCCGCGAGGCGACACACCCGGTGCGCCGCCTGCGCGCCAAGAAGCAGGGCGCCAACTACGACGGCCCCTGGCGCCACCCGCTCACACCTTATCGCCGCCTTAATCCTAAAAAGCTCGATGAGCTACCGCTTTCCAGCAAGGGCCAGCCCGGGGGGCTTGGCTACCGCCACTGGCCGGGGCTGGTGCTGGAAGATGAAGCCGTTAGCGGCGCGCTGCCCGCCCGCGTGGTCACTCACCATCTGCAAAAGTATCGCCAGGTGGAGGCCGCGCGCGACGATGGCGAAGCGTTCGAAGCGCTGTTCAAGCGTACCCGGCTCTGGGTGTTCGGTTATGACATGGACAACATGAAGCCGCGCGGCTGGTACAGCGTGGAAATGCCGCTGGTGGGCGTGCCCGAGGGGCAGCAGGAAACGCTGCGCGGCTGGGCCAAGCGCTTCGTCGACTTGGCCTCGGAGATCAGCTGGACGCTGCGCAATCAGCTCAAGCGCGCCTGGTTCAAACGCCCTGAAGATGCCAAGGGTGATATGAGCCAGATCGACGCCCAGTTTTTCGAGGCGACTCAGCTGGCATTTTTCAGCGCGCTGCGCGAGATGGGGGAGGCGCTACTCGATGAAACGCCGACGCTCTCGCCCGAGACTCATCGCCAGTGGTACCTGGCGCTCAAGCGTGAAACAGTGGCGCTGTTCGATGCCCAGGCCATCAGCGGTCCGCTGGAAGGCATGAAGATGCAGCAGCTCGAGCGCATCACCAGCGCGCGGCGCTATCTGCTGGCGTATCTGAACGGCAGTGGCAAAAAGGTTGGCAAGACGGTGCAGACATTTGCCGAGATCGGCGATTTTGATCTGAAGGCGCCCAGGATTGAACGCAATGAGGAGAGCCCTGCATGAGTGAGGTAGAAAAAACGCCGCCGCAAGCGCCGGATGAAAAGGCCACAAAGGGCGATGCGGTAGAAGATTACTGCTACGCGCTTACCCCTGATGAGGCATATATGCTGCGTCGCTGGTGGCAGCGGCTGACGCTCGACCCTCCTGCGTTGAAAAAGATCACCGAGGCACCCGGCTATCTGCGAGGCGTACGCGCCGCGTTGCGCCGCTGCGACACCATCGAGTCGGTCATGCTGACCGAAGCATTCCGTCATCTCTGGCAGGCGCTTGAGTCGAAGGCATGGAAAGAGACGCCAACGGGGAGATCAAACCGACAGCGTGCTCAGCGTCTTGAGGTATGGGCGACTATTGCCGCCGTCGCGAGTGAGCTGCGCGCCGAAACGTTCGATGCTCCTCTGGGCAAACGCCTGGGCGAGAAGCGCCCCAATACCGGTGATACCCCGCGAATGAGTGATCTGCGCTTTCAGCAGCTGCTCGATTGCCATGCCTCTGAGGAACTGATTCGCCGTTTTCGACGGGCGCTCAAGCTCGCGGATAACGCCGGCGTCAGCGTGGTGCGTCTGGCCGATATGGTCGCGCTCTGGGATCGCGAGCAGCGCGGGCAGTACCGCGCCGAGGCCACCCAACGCTTCGCCTTCGTCATGAGCGATGCCTATTTCCAGGCGCGAGCGTTAAAGCCGACCACGGGCGACTGAACGGCAACGGTCACTTATCAACAACCACTGTTTCGGCATTCGGCACATTTTTTATTCAGGAATCCCATCATGAGCCACTTTATCCAGCTTCACCTTCTGACCTCTTACCCGCCTTCCAACCTCAACCGCGACGACCTGGGCCGCCCCAAGACGGCGTTCATGGGCGGCGCCCGACGGTTGCGTGTCTCCTCGCAAAGCCTCAAACGCAACTGGCGCACTTCTGATCTGTTTGAAGCGGCGGTCGATAGTCACAAGGGCACGCGCACCAAGCGCTTGGGGGGAGAGGTTTTCAAGCGTATGAGAGCTGCTGGCGCCGACGAAAAGCTGGCGGGTAACAGTGCGGAGAAGATCGCCGGCGTCTTCGGCAAGCTGCGCAAGGTCGACAAGGGCGAAAAGCACGAGTACGAAATCGAGCAACTGGTCCACGTCGGCCCGGAAGAAGTGGCTGCGCTGGAAGCGCTTGCCGATACCCTGGCCGCAGAGAAACGTGAGCCGACCGACGAAGAGCTTAAGGCCCTGCTTGCCCGGCGGCCCACCGCCGTCGATGTGGCGCTGTTTGGGCGGATGCTTGCTGGCGCGCCGAGCTATAACGTCGAAGCGGCCTGCCAGGTTGCCCACGCCATTACCGTGCACGCCGCCGAGGTAGAGGACGACTATTTCACCGCCGTCGATGACCTCAACAGCGGCGATGAAGACCGCGGTGCGGCACATATTGGCGAAGCCGGGTTCGCCGCCGGTCTGTTCTACCTCTACCTCTGTATTGATCGGGATCTTCTGATCGCGAACCTCCAGGGAAATACCGATCTGGCCGACCGTGCCATTGGCGCGCTGGTGGAATCTGCCGTCAAGATCTCCCCCAAGGGTAAGCAGAACAGCTACGGCTCTCGTGCCCACGCCAGCTACGTCTTGGCGGAAAAGGGCGATCAGCAGCCGCGTTCGCTGTCGGCATCGTTTCTGCAGCCTGTCATGAGCGAAGGTCAGGGCGTCGAAGCGATTAGAAAACTGGAAACCCAGGCCCAGGCATTTGATGACGCTTACGGCGCAGGCGCGGATCGGCGCTTTATTCTCTCGGCAACGCCCGAGTACGAAACGCCAGCCCTGAAAGGCGACATTCAGCGCGGCAACCTGCAAGCGTTGCTGACCTTCCTCAAGGGCGACGACTAAGCGGAGGCGATATGCCACACCATCTGGTTTTTCGCCTCTATGCGCCCATGGCGAGCTGGGGCGAGGCCGCCGTTGGCGAGACGCGGCCGACGGCCACCTACCCAAGCCGTAGCGCCATTCTGGGGCTGATCGGGGCGGCGCTGGGTATCAAACGCGACGACGATGACGGTCAGCGCCGCCTGCGCGAAGGCCTTCAGGTCGCGGTCAAGCAGCGCTCTCCGGGGCTTTTAATGCGCGATTATCACACCGTGCAGATGCCTTCTTCGCAATCAAAGGTAACCCACCGCACCCGCCGCGAGGAGTTGGCGGTGCCTAAAGAAGCGCTCAATACCATTCTCTCCTCAAGAGACTACCGCTGCGACGGGTTATGGAGCGTGGCGGTGCGGCTTACCGCGCATGCCTCCTGGTCGCTGGGGGAATTAAAGGCGGCGCTGGAAAAGCCCCGTTTTCCGCTCTATCTCGGCCGCAAGGCGTGCCCTCTGGCCGCGCCTTTGTTACCCACAGTGGTTGAGGCCAGCCATTGGCGCCAGGCGCTGGATCACCGCTTTGAAAGCGCATTGGACCCGGAGCGCACCTGGCTTGCGATGATCGGTAACGAGAAGAAGGACCAGCAACTATTACGCCTGCCCGAGCAAGTGCTTTACGCCTGGGAAGGCGATGCCGATGCACTCGATGGCAGCGATACAGCCAACGAATCTAGCGAGGTGTGGGACGAGCCGCTGCACCGCCGGCGCTGGCAGTTCGGCCCCCGCCTTGAACACCGGCGCACCGAGAAAGTGGAAGGAGAGCGCTAATGTATCTTTCAAGTGTCAGGCTGGATCTCAATAGCCTCACCCGCGCCGAGCTGTTTGATGTACTGGAAGGCGGCGCTTATACCGCTCACCAGTTGCTCTGGCAGCTATTTCCCGAGGTACCCAAAGGCGAGCGGCCGTTTATCTTTCGCCAGGAAATGGAAGAAGACGCCAACGGTAAAAGCGCCGGGTTGCCGCGATTCTATGTCTACTCGACCCAGGCTCCGGAAGCCATGGATGGGTTTGAGGTGCAGTGCAAGGCGTTCTCGCCTCAGCTCGTTAAAGGTGAACGACTGGCCTTTCGTCTGCGTGTTAACCCCACCATCGCGAAACCGGCGGGCGAGGGCCGTCGCTCTTGCCGCGCCGATGTGTTGATGGATGCGCGCTACCCCTTCCCAAAAGGGGAGCGGACGAGCCAGGCCTGCATCGAGGCAATGGACGCGGCGGCGCGCCAGTGGCTTAAAAGCCGTGCTGAAAGCTTCGGTTTCACGCTGCCGGTCAGGCCAGAAGTAGGTGCTTACCGCCAGCACGCGCTGAGCAAGAAAGAGGGCGGGCAACCTATCCGCTACTCCAGTGTGGACTACGAAGGCCTGCTGGAAGTGACCGACCCCGCGCTGCTCAATGAAGCGCTGCAACACGGCATTGGCCGTGCCAAGGCGTTTGGTTGTGGAATGCTGTTGCTGCGCCGCGTACCGGAGTGACCCATGAGCTTCATTCCCCTCAAGCCCATCCCCCTCAAGGATCGCATGTCGATGATCTTCGTCGGCATGGGCCAGATCGACGTGCGCGACGGCGCGTTCGTCGTCATCGACGAGGTCAACGGCGAGCGCATGCACATTCCCGTGGGCTCGGTGGCGTGTTTACTGCTCGAACCCGGCACGCGGGTCTCTCATGCGGCGGTCAAGCTGGCAGCGGTGGTAGGCACGCTGCTAATTTGGGTGGGCGATGCGGGCGTGCGGCTCTACAGCGCCGGCCAGCCCGGCGGCGCGCGTTCCGATAAGCTGCTCTATCAGGCCCAGCTGGCGCTGGATGAAAGCTTGCGGCTCAAGGTCGTGCGCAAGATGTTCGAGCTGCGCTTTGGCGAGTAGCCGCCTTCCCGGCGCAGCGTCGAACAGCTACGTGGCATCGAAGGCGCACGGGTACGCAAGACCTACCAGATGCTTGCCAAGCAGTACGGCCTGAAATGGCAGGGGCGGCGTTATGATCCGAAGCAGTGGGACGCCTCGGACGTGGCCAACCAGTGCCTCTCGGCGGCCACTGCCTGCCTCTATGGGATTACCGAAGCGGCGATTCTAGCCGCGGGCTACGCCCCGGCCATCGGCTTTTTACATACCGGCAAGCCGTTGAGCTTCGTCTATGACATCGCCGATATCGTCAAATTCGAAACCGTGGTCCCGGCGGCGTTTCGCATCGCGGCCAAGAACCCGCCCATGCCGGAGCGCGAGGTACGCATTGCTTGCCGCGATGCCTTCAAGCAGACCCGGCTGCTCCAGCGCATTATTCCCATGATCGAAGAGGTGCTGGCGGCAGGCGAGGTCGAACCGCCACCACCACCGGCCGATGCCGTGCCGCCTGCCATCCCCGAGCCGACATCAATAGGCGATAGCGGCCACAGGAGTCATTAACATGGCCATGCTCGTCGTCGTCACCGAAGCAGTGCCACCCCGCTTGCGTGGGCGGCTCGCCGTCTGGTTGCTGGAGATTCGCGCCGGTGTCTATGTGGGGGATGTCAGTAAGCGTATCCGCGAAATGATCTGGGAGCAGATCGAGGTCTTGGCCGAGGAGGGCGGCAACGTCGCCATGGCCTGGGCCAGTAATCACGAATCCGGCTTCGAGTTTCAGACCTTCGGCGATAACCGCCGCGTTCCCATCGACCATGACGGACTACGCTTGGTGCGTTTTTTGCCACCCATGGATAAGTAGCTGTTTTTAATGCTCTTTAATAATATAGAGCTGTTCAAAAAATGACCAAAATCGCTGGTGGATTTTCCACTGGCGATTTTTCTTTTTGAAAACAATTGACTACAATTAGACCGTTCCCCGCAGGCGCGGGGATGAACCGTTCGGCATCATCTTCGGGTAAGTACCCTGCTGCCGTTCCCCGCAGGCGCGGGGATGAACCGACCATGTATTGGACTTAGTTTTACCGACTGGTCCGTTCCCCGCAGGCGCGGGGATGAACCGGCTGGATTGATGTTTTGTAGCGACATGCCGCCCCGTTCCCCGCAGGCGCGGGGATGAACCGTTCGTCGACCCAGCTTGATAGCCAGCCTTGAACCGTTCCCCGCAGGCGCGGGGATGAACCGTATTTCAAATTGGTGCGGATGGGGAGACTCGACCGTTCCCCGCAGGCGCGGGGATGAACCGCAGCTGGTAGCGATGGAGTTGAATCACAACGACCGTTCCCCGCAGGCGCGGGGATGAACCGCCAGCAATGGGCGGAAAGTGATGATCCGATAGCCGTTCCCCGCAGGCGCGGGGATGAACCGTGAATCAGACAAAGCTTTCGACACATCCTCGCCCGTTCCCCGCAGGCGCGGGGATGAACCGTCGCCGAAACCTTCTACTTCCCAATAAGCCCGCCCGTTCCCCGCAGGCGCGGGGATGAACCGCGATTGCGTGAGTTTTATAAGCGCGCTGGATTCCGTTCCCCGCAGGCGCGGGGATGAACCGTTATTCCAAAACCCTGGGAATTGTCTCCAGTACCGTTCCCCGCAGGCGCGGGGATGAACCGTATTCTCTCTCTTCTAATAGTTCTAATAACTGCCGTTCCCCGCAGGCGCGGGGATGAACCGTTCATAGGGTGCGTATGCCATGTTCTTCGAGGCCGTTCCCCGCAGGCGCGGGGATGAACCGCCATTCACCTTTGCCGGAATATCTGGGCATCGCCGTTCCCCGCAGGCGCGGGGATGAACCGGTTCCATCTAACCCCATTGGGCAAATTGGCGCCCGTTCCCCGCAGGCGCGGGGATGAACCGGTAGCGGCTGAGCTGTATCCGTTTCGGTTCAACCGTTCCCCGCAGGCGCGGGGATGAACCGCCTGCAACTCTGGCATACTCTTCTGCCGAAACCCGTTCCCCGCAGGCGCGGGGATGAACCGCCGGTGGTTTTCAAATTAGTGTTGGGCTCGGTCCGTTCCCCGCAGGCGCGGGGATGAACCGTGGATTGTGAAACCGGCCGTATTGAGTCTGAACCGTTCCCCGCAGGCGCGGGGATGAACCGCCGGTCACGTGGTCGCGCAGTGCGCCCGCCATGCCGTTCCCCGCAGGCGCGGGGATGAACCGTAATCGTGTTCGCCCCCGGCGGGGATCTCAACCCGTTCCCCGCAGGCGCGGGGATGAACCGGCTCTATTGAGAAACTGGGCTTCTTCGATGAGCCGTTCCCCGCAGGCGCGGGGATGAACCGTGTTGGCTGCTGGCCCTGGCGATTATGTCGCCCCCGTTCCCCGCAGGCGCGGGGATGAACCGGTCAACAAAGAGGCAGGCAAGGGTCTATCGAGCCGTTCCCCGCAGGCGCGGGGATGAACCGCCGCCTTTTTCGTCTTCCAGAATTTCAAAGCTCCGTTCCCCGCAGGCGCGGGGATGAACCGTATAGGGGCCACCTATGTATGCACATTGCACCCCGTTCCCCGCAGGCGCGGGGATGAACCGGGTGAAGCCAACTTCTCATCCAGGCGGACAAGCCGTTCCCCGCAGGCGCGGGGATGAACCGCAATGAACCTGTAGTGCGCCAGATTGAGCGAGCCGTTCCCCGCAGGCGCGGGGATGAACCGAGCCATTACATGGGCGACGCCTTCGATAGACGCCGTTCCCCGCAGGCGCGGGGATGAACCGCCATGCTGCTCGAGCAGATCAATAGCGCGCTGCCCGTTCCCCGCAGGCGCGGGGATGAACCGCAGGGTGGCCACGTCCTGTGGGGTCAGTAGTGCCGTTCCCCGCAGGCGCGGGGATGAACCGCGATCAGGACGTTAATCAGCAAGAGAACACGTCCGTTCCCCGCAGGCGCGGGGATGAACCGTTTTATTGGTCTTGCTCAAAGTCAACCACGGTCCGTTCCCCGCAGGCGCGGGGATGAACCGCTCCTGCAGCGCCCAGGTGCGGGCGTCGCGGGCCGTTCCCCGCAGGCGCGGGGATGAACCGCTATCGAATCTAAATCGGTTAATGTCGTTCCGCCGTTCCCCGCAGGCGCGGGGATGAACCGTCCAGACCTGTTGACGTTAGAATGCCGCTGAACCGTTCCCCGCAGGCGCGGGGATGAACCGGTTTATGGCTGGGACGATACGGGCGTCATGCGCCGTTCCCCGCAGGCGCGGGGATGAACCGTTTGAGCCAATACGCTCAACGGGATCGGTGGCCCGTTCCCCGCAGGCGCGGGGATGAACCGCATTTGCTGGGCCTGGCGGCGCTTGTCATAACCCGTTCCCCGCAGGCGCGGGGATGAACCGCACCGACGAAGGCATCATCTTCCCAAAGTTCTCCGTTCCCCGCAGGCGCGGGGATGAACCGCAGCCGACAGCACCCGCATCGCTTTACCGGGGCCGTTCCCCGCAGGCGCGGGGATGAACCGATATCATGGGTGTAGAGCTTCAAACTGCCCGTCCGTTCCCCGCAGGCGCGGGGATGAACCGAGTACGTACCAGCCCCAGGCCCATGCAGCAATCCGTTCCCCGCAGGCGCGGGGATGAACCGGCGGCAAAGTATTAACGCTGGATTGCCCCATCCCGTTCCCCGCAGGCGCGGGGATGAACCGCTGTTCGGGGGTGTAGGCCATGGGGTATTGCTCCGTTCCCCGCAGGCGCGGGGATGAACCGGGTAAGTGGTGCAGCTAAGTTCAACGACGCGCCCGTTCCCCGCAGGCGCGGGGATGAACCGCGTTATCGCAGCGGCCTCGCCAATCTCGCTATCCGTTCCCCGCAGGCGCGGGGATGAACCGATTTCGGGTTTGCAGGGGTAGAACTCGCCCTTCCGTTCCCCGCAGGCGCGGGGATGAACCGGTCGAGAACAATCCGAACTTGATCCAAAAATGCCGTTCCCCGCAGGCGCGGGGATGAACCGGTATCAATCGCTTGGACAGCTAACACGCATCTCCGTTCCCCGCAGGCGCGGGGATGAACCGCCGACGCCCGTGAAGACCGCGAAAGCGGACGACCGTTCCCCGCAGGCGCGGGGATGAACCGTCTTCAGGGTAGATGTCGAACTTATTGACGAGCCCGTTCCCCGCAGGCGCGGGGATGAACCGCCGGTGCGCTTTAAGCAGCGGGATCAGCAGTGCCGTTCCCCGCAGGCGCGGGGATGAACCGCTAAAGGATCTGGCTCCCGCTCAGAAAGCCAACCCGTTCCCCGCAGGCGCGGGGATGAACCGGGTGGCTTTATAGTCCATTCGCTAAATAGGTCCCGTTCCCCGCAGGCGCGGGGATGAACCGTCTTGATCGAAGACCTGGTTCGCATCGATGGTCCGTTCCCCGCAGGCGCGGGGATGAACCGGGCTCAACGTAAACGCTATGGGCCGGAAAATGCCGTTCCCCGCAGGCGCGGGGATGAACCGCGCGTTGTAATTGTTCGGTGTGTAGTGACTCGCCGTTCCCCGCAGGCGCGGGGATGAACCGTAATCGACATGGCTAAGCTGATCACCGGCGCGCCGTTCCCCGCAGGCGCGGGGATGAACCGGTGTTGAGTCAGAGGCTGAGCAGCACCGTATTCCGTTCCCCGCAGGCGCGGGGATGAACCGTTCCTGCGGGATCATCAATCTCCTCTTGAGTACCGTTCCCCGCAGGCGCGGGGATGAACCGCATGAATGATCGTTCTAAAGTGGAAGTGGGTTCCGTTCCCCGCAGGCGCGGGGATGAACCGATCGTAGAAATAGACAGCAGTAAGAGCAGGCACCGTTCCCCGCAGGCGCGGGGATGAACCGTCGGTTGAGGAACGCTACCAAGGCCAGATCAACCGTTCCCCGCAGGCGCGGGGATGAACCGCATTTTTTCGGCCAAGCAAGCAGCTGATGCGCCCGTTCCCCGCAGGCGCGGGGATGAACCGTCCGATGGGATAGCCACGACGCTTAGCGGCGCCCGTTCCCCGCAGGCGCGGGGATGAACCGCGTAGTGCTCTGGGAAGACGTAGTCGCCACTGCCGTTCCCCGCAGGCGCGGGGATGAACCGGGGCTGTGATGGTGACGAACAAACCGCGAATCCCGTTCCCCGCAGGCGCGGGGATGAACCGACGGCACGTTGACAAGTGCAGAAGGGCTTGATCCGTTCCCCGCAGGCGCGGGGATGAACCGTTGGTTTTTGACTGACTCCATGACCCTAAGTGCCGTTCCCCGCAGGCGCGGGGATGAACCGGCAGAGCTGTACAAACACTTCCAGTGGGTGATCCGTTCCCCGCAGGCGCGGGGATGAACCGCCGCCTGGGTGAAGAAGTTGCAGGCAGTGCTACCGTTCCCCGCAGGCGTGGGGATGAACCGATCGTTCAGGCCGAAGCTGAATTTCTACAATACCGTTCCCCGCAGGCGCGGGGATGAACCGTTGGGAATGCCCGCGGCGAAATATTCAGGATCCCGTTCCCCGCAGGCGCGGGGATGAACCTGGGCGCTGCAAGAGGCAGCGGGAGGCCTACAGGCCGTTCCCCGCAGGCGCGGGGATGAACCGTGGGGAGAGGTTGAGGCGGCGGATTTTGAATCCCCGTTCCCCGCAGGCGCGGGGATGAACCGAGATCGGCCTGAGCTTTCCGCCCGCGGCTATGCCGTTCCCCGCAGGCGCGGGGATGAACCGCCATTCTCGCCACGATCAGGGATATTGCTATACCGTTCCCCGCAGGCGCGGGGATGAACCGGATGCAGGTAGTGGCCAGGTTTTAGGTACGGACCGTTCCCCGCAGGCGCGGGGATGAACCGCCCTTAGAACACTTCGCGAAATGGAAGTTGAGCCGTTCCCCGCAGGCGCGGGGATGAACCGTGCATGGGCCATGGTACGCAAGCGCTCGACCGCCGTTCCCCGCAGGCGCGGGGATGAACCGAGGATGGGAAAGGGTAGGCTGACCGGCAGGAGCCGTTCCCCGCAGGCGCGGGGATAAACCGGGGCCAGTCCATAGGCTGGCAGGCGTAGCATCCCGTTCCCCGGAGACGCGGGGATGAACCGATATTTCTTTCTGCCAGCCGAGCCCAGGCGCGCCATTCCCCGCAAGCGCGCTGGCCACCGAGAAAGTCGCGCAGGTGTGCGAACACGCGGTTACCTTAACGGGTATGAAATGAGAAACGACGGTGCAACAGGCGGCTTGGGGATGGCGGCCTGGGCGAAATCGGAGTATCAAGTAGCGATGTTTTCAAGCGCGCATTTTCAAGTCGTGGCGAGTGGAAAACACGTCGCGCGAACCGTACGAAGGAGGTGGTCATGATGTTACGTTCACTGGGTTGGATGACGGCGGCGGCCATGGGCCTGTCGATCGGTTTCGCCAGCGCCCATGCCGGCGCGGAGCCAGCGAGCGAAGAGGCGTCAACAATGCCGGAAGCGGTCGCCGCGCAAGTGAGCGCTACCTGTGCCTCTATTGATGAATCGCTGGGTATTGCGCCCCAGCACTATGCGATCGACGATGAGATAGGCGGCGACCTGTGGCTCGTGCCGTGTAATGCAGGTGCTTACCAGATTTCTTATGAGGCGATTTATCAACCCGAAGATGCCGAACCGCGCAAGTTGCTGTTCGCCCTGTGGCGTGATGGCAGCTGGACCGGCACCGAGTTACTTTTCAACCCTGAATTCGACCCCGAAACTGGCGTACTGACCGACCAGTACAAGGACCGGGGCGCCGGTGGCTGCGGCGGCGAGCGCACCTGGCAGTGGCAGGACGGCAATTTCCGGCTGACCGAGTATCGCGCTGTCGAGGCGTGTGAAGACGAGGCCAGCGAGTTTCCCGTGGTTTTCGAAGCTGAGTGATTCTTGATGCATCGGCATATTTAGGGCCGACTTAGAAGCCTTGAATGCTCGCTTTTGATAAAAGCGAGCATTTTTACGCCGGATAAAACCGTGCTTTCACACGCCATATCAAGATTAGAAACGGGTGATGGCATCATGCATGTGTTTCAAGTTTTCCTGCTGGCCTAGCTTAGCTAGTCGCCAAGTGGCAGGGAAATATCAAACTTGTGCCGCTTACGTGAAAGCAAGGTGCGAAATTTACGCATGTTGTCGTCGCTGTAAAGTACCTGGTCACAAAAGCGGTCATATTCGTCCAGGTCTTTCACGATCATGATCAAGATGAAATCGGACTCGCCGGTAACCTGGTAGCACTGCTTTACTTCTGGGGCACTGAGCGCCGAGTTTAAAAACCGCTGATAGAGCGCTTTATTATCCCGTTCCATGGTGACCTCTACCACCATATGCAGACACTGACCCAAGGCATTAGGGTTTAAAAGCGCTACTTCACGATCAATGATTCCCGCCGCGCGCAGTCGATTGACTCTTTTAAGACAGGCCGAGGGTGAAAGCCCTATCGCGTCAGCCAACGCTTGATTAGTCATGCCAGCATCTAACTGAAGCTGATTGAGAATGCGGCGATCAAGGCTATCCATGAAATTTAATTTAAAATCCTGGTCGATTAAGAACAAATATTGATTTATTTGGCCATCTTGGAACGAAGATTCTGCATAGCTCCAATTACTATAACCGTTGTTAAAACAATGGCAATGGGGGAGACATGCAGCACCAAAATTATCGGATAGTTGATTGGGCTAGAAGTATTAGCCACCAGTCGTGGCAGGTTTACGTCAGGCTGTTAAAAATCCTGGTGCCTGCACTGGTGGTCGTAAAGATTCTTCAGCAACTGGGCCTGGTCCAGTGGATAGGTGGGGCGCTTGCGCCCTTGATGGGGCTTCTGGGCTTGCCGGATTTCATGGGATTGGTGTGGGCCGCGGCGCTAATGACCAACCTTTACACAGCGATTGCTATTTTTTATCAAACGGTAGGCGATACGCCGCTAAGCGTGGCGCAGATATCTGTAATGGGAAGCCTTTTACTCATCGGCCATTCGCTCCCGGTTGAAGGCGCCGTTGCTAAATACGCCGGCGTTTCGTGGCGTGCGACGCTGTTGCTACGCGTGGGCGGCGCACTCTTGTTTGCCTGGCTAGTCCATGTTTTTTGTCGCTACGCCAACGTTTTACAAGGCCCAGCGTCGCTTGGCTGGCGGCCCTCGACAACGGTAGAACCTGACATTCTTGTGTGGACGGTCTCACAGCTTCAAACACTAGCTGCTATTTGGGTGGTGATCATTGCGCTGGTGGCGCTGCTTGATGTGCTGAAACGCTGGGGTGTAGAACGTTGGATACACCGCGGCCTGAACCCTTTGCTCAAGCTGTTAGGTATCGGGCCGCAAGCTGCCAGTATCACGGTCATTGGCTTCACATTGGGCCTTAGCTACGGCGCGGGGTTATTAATTCGGGATGTCAAAAACGGTATTTTAAGCAAACGCGATAGCGTGCTGGCGCTCTGTTTTCTAAGTCTTTGTCATAGCGTTATCGAAGATACGCTGTTGTTTGTAATGCTTGGGGCGGATATTTTTATCATATTAGCTGCAAGGCTAGGTTTTGCTGTGGTACTGGTGATGATCATAGCCCGGTGGCGGCCGTAAAAAAACCGACACGCGCCCGACCCACTGGTCCGGATCGGGCGTTCATTAAAAAGCGCGACGGCCTGTGTTCGAATCAAGGTCTATAGCGTCAGATTTCCCTGGCGTACATCCAGCTGTTCCAGACGACTTTTCAAAAGCTCTGGGAAGCGGGCGTACCAGGTCTGGTTGAGCGGCGAGGGGTGGGGGAGCGGGTAGAGCGTAAAATTGCGCGCCTCGCCTTGGGCATCTTCGAGCGTTACCTCGATGCTGCTTTCAAAGCGCTCGTCACTTTTCCAGAACGCCTCCAGGCGGTCGCGTTCTTCTTTTGAGCGGCCAATGCCAAACCACAGGAAAGCCTCGCGTCCCAGCGTGATCAGGTGCTTGCCCTCCCAGCTCGAGATCAGCACCTCGTTCATCAGGTCGTGAAAATGGCGCTTCACCTTCATCGACCACGCCTTGTTGCCTACCGGCTTGTAGGGCACGGTATTGATCCAGAAAAAGTGCTCGCCCACGGCGCGGGAGGCCTCGAAGTCCGGCATCTTCTCGCCATATAGTCGTTCATGAAGCGCCTTTCTCACCAACTGTCCGCCAGCGCCGATAAAGGGCTCCTGGTAGCGGACTTCCTCACGGCCCGGGTCGCGCCCGAAAAAGCCGATGCGCAGGTTCGGCTTGCCAAGGCCGATGATGGGCTCGAGCGGGTCGCGCTCGAAGCGCTCGTAGACCTCGACATCGATTCCTTCTATCTCGGCCGCCAGCGCTCTGAATTTTTTCTCCTGAGCCGGGGTCAGTGACATTGTTCAACCTCCTTGTTGGTTCCCATCGCTTGGTTTAGTCAAACCATTCCTGAGCCGTGCGCCATAAGCACATGCCGAAAAAATAGACGGATGTAAGACCCCATCCCCATAGAGCCCAAACGGCATGCTCGGGGCTCGAGAGGATGAGAAATGTTGCGCAGAGGCACCACACAAGCGTAATGGCGATGTTGAGCGGCATGAACTTGCGTACCCGGAAAGGGTGAAGGAACTTCATGCGCGTAACGGTGAGAATGGCCAGGCCGATAATCGCGGTAAACGTGATCCAGGGTGGGAAATCGAGAATATAAAAATAAGCGGCGGCGATATTCCACGCCGCGGGAAAGCCGACAAAGTAGTTGTCCTGGCTTTTCATATTGGTGTTACAGAAACAGAACATCGACGAGAGCAGGATAATAAACACCGCCAGCAGTGAGAAACCGGCCGGCAAATCGATAAAGTAGTAGATAAACAGGGCGGGAATAAACGCCCAGGTAAGATAATCAATGACCATATCCAGCGTTGAGCCATCGAAGTGCGGCAGGATGGTTTTCACTTCGTACTTGCGTGCCAACGTGCCGTCGAAGCCATCGACCATCATCGCCGCCCCCAGCCAAAGCAGACAAGCCACCGGGTTGTCATCGATCAGGGCCAATAGCGCCATGACGCCCAGCAGTACGCCGCTAGCGGTGAGAGCATGTACGCTCCATGCCTTGCATCGCGATGCGTGGGAGTCTGCTTGCGAAGAGAGCGGTTGAGCCACATTAAACCCCGTTGAGAACGTCATGTTCTGCTGCTGTTTGGTGTATGGATGAGCGTGTCAGTCAATACACTACTACAAGAAGGCGCACCGAGAACACGCAGGCCGTTGAGATACTCTTAGCATGGCCGTTTATCGTGTTATCCGCTAGGCGATAGTAAGAGTCCTAACGTATGTATAAGCCCTAAACGGGCCGCTGAAACTGCAGGCGTGCCTGCTCGGCGCGTTCACGCGTTACGCAGGTAAGTGAGTGGTCATTAAGTAGCCCCATCGCCTGCATCAACGCAAAGGCCGTAGTGGGGCCAATAAATTTCCAGCCGCGTTTCTTCAGCGCTTTGGAGAGCGCGATAGATTCAGGCGAGACGGTTTGGGTTTGCGGCGCTTTTAACGCATCGTGTGCTGGCTCAAAACGCCAGAAAAAGGCTGCCAGTGAACCCTCCTGTTCGACTAATTCCTGTGCCCGTTGCGCGTTATTGATCGCCGCCTCAATTTTGCCGCGATGGCGAATAATGCCCGCGTCTTGCAGTAAGCGCTGCACGTCTCGCTCATCAAAACGTGCGACCTGATGAAAGTCGAAGTGATGAAAGGCGGCGCGAAAATTTTCGCGCTTGTTGAGAATCGTCCGCCAGCTCAAGCCTGACTGAAAGCTTTCCAGGCAGAGCTTTTCAAACAGGCGCTGATCGTTATCAACGGGAAAGCCCCACTCATTATCGTGGTAGGGTAAAAACTCTGGCGCCCCGCCGCACCAGTAGCAGCGTGATTGTCCATCGGGGGCGATAAATTCGTTCGCCATAGTGATTCCCCTGTTTTAGTTATAAAAATATCAGGATTTATAAAGGTGTC